>NZ_JBHWIV010000034.1:0-86077 GCF_042731675.1 Kitasatospora sp. NPDC059827
GGGGGCCCGGCCCGCCCCGCCGGGTGTGGGGGGGGCCCCCACCCCCCCCCCCCCCACGACCGGACGGACGAGCAGGCACGGAGCAGCGGAAGTGAAGGGTTACACGGGGGACTTCGAGCACCACGCCGGGCACCGTCGGGCCCACCGGGCCGTCCTCGACCACCTCCTCGCCCTGGTCGCCGCCTCCCCCCTGGGGGACTCCCTGGTGCTGCGCGGAAGCATGGTGATGCCGGCCTGGGTGGGGGACACCGCACGGGAGCCCGCCGACCTCGACTGGATCGTCCCGCCGCCGCCACTGATCCCCGTCGATCCCGGGCACCCGTACCCGTACGTGGCGGAACCGGCAGCCGTCCAGCAGTGGCCGGAAGCCGCCGACGGTGCCGCCCGGTACGAGATCTGGGCCTTCGAGGAGTTCGACACGCCCGGTCTGCGCCCCGTGGTCGCCCCCGAAGGACTGCACTGGATCAACGAGGCGGAACCGGAGGCCGACCCCTGCTCGACCTGGTACGTGAACGGCCGACGGCCGCCCCGGGGCTGACCCTCGACCCGGCCGCCGCCCGGCTCGACGGCGACTGGACCTACTCGGAGTACGACACCCCGGGCATCCGCCTGGTCATCCCCTGGCGGGCCGACGGCCTCCCGCCCGGCGAGGCGCGACTGGACTTCGCCCGCGACGAGCAACTGCCCGAGGCCCCCGTGTGGACGGCCGTCCCCCGGGGCGACGGAGCTGCGCCGACCCCCGTGCGGACCGCGAGCCGCGAGCTGTCGCTCGCCTGGAAGTTGTTGTGGCTGCATGCCGACTCCGCCGCGCAGGGCCGCGCCAAGCCCAAGGACCTCTACGACGCCGTCCTGCTCGCGGAGGCCGCCGGCTCCGGCCCCTCCCCGCAGCTGCTGCACCGGGTGTTCCGCCACGGCCCCGGCAACCCGGCGAGCACGACCACCCTGTACCTGGACACCCTCTCCCTCCAGCCCGGGGCCTGGGACGACTTCCGGGCACAGCACCCCTGGGTCCGGGGCGCGGCCCAGGACTGGCTGACCCGCCTGCGCCGAGCACTGACCGGGCACTGACCACCCGAAGGGGCCCTCCCGGGCACGGGTGACCGGGGCGGCTTGACCAGAAACTGATGAGGTGCCATATTACTTTCATGACGCAGCACCCTGAGACCGGTCCCACCGCCCCCAGCATCGAGCAGGCCCGCCGGCAGATCGCCCGCTACGGCCTGTCGGCCGATCCGCAGGCGATCCTGGTCGCGGCCCGGCTGATGGCGGCGGGGGCGCGGCTCGGGCAGGCCGGGGAGGTGCACTTCGGGCGGTTCGGCCTCTCGACCGGCCGGTACCGGCTGCTGGCGGACCTGGAGGACCACGGCGGCGAGAAGTCGCCGTCCCAGCTCGCGGCGACCCTCGGGGTCTCCCGGGCGACCGTGACCGGCCTGGTCGACGGGCTGGAGCGGGAGGGGCTGGTGGTCCGTCGGCCGTCGACCGAGGACGGCCGCGGCAACGTGGTGATCCTGACCGCGCGCGGCGCCGACCGACTGCGCGAACTCGCGCCCGAGCACTTCGCCCGGATGCAGTCGCTGGTGGGCGGCCTCAGCGTCGAGGAGCGCGCGACCTTTCTGGACCTGCTGGCCCGGGTCGTCGCGGGCATCGACGCCCTCACCGAGGACTGACGCCCCGCACCACCCGAGCCCGAGGCGGGCCGCCGAGCGGTCCGCCTTCTCTTCACCGTCATAGTTAGGTACCTAAGTACACATACTTAGGCGCCTCACCACATCCATCGAGGAGCAACCGTGAGCAAGAAGGCCCGCGGGGCACCCCCGCCCTTCGTCCTGTGGCGGGAGGTCCTGACCTCCTACGCGATGCCCGCCGTCAGCGCCGCGATCGGCGGGGCCGTCACCCGGCAGCCCCAGTTGATCGTCGCCGCCTTCACCACCATCGGCGGCACCTCCGCCCTGGTGGCCGCCGCGCTCGGCGCCGTACTCCGCCGCCGCCCGGCCCGGCCCGCGCCGCCCCGGACGCCCCGGGCACTCGCGGCCGCCGCCTCCGGGCTGCTCGCCGCCGCACTCGGCCTCGCCGTCGGCCTGGCCGCCGCGCGCTGGCTCCCGCACCTGCCGCACCTCCCGCACCTCCCGGCGCTCGCCGACAGCCCCTGGCCGCGGCGACTGCCGGTCGACCTGCCGGTCTCCTCGGCGATCGCCGCGACCATCACCACCTGGCGCTGGCGCGGCAGCCGGCCCACCCGGGAACCGCAGCACCGACTCCCCGGCAACACGACCACCCCCCGACCCGAAAGGCAGACATCATGATCGTCATCATGGGCGCCGGAGGCGCCACCGGCGGTGCCACCCTGCGCAGCCTGGCCGCCCTGGGCGCACCGACCCGCGCCCTCAGCCGCGACCCCGCCCGACTGGCCGCCGCGCTGGACGACCACACGCTCGCCCGGACCACCACCCTCCCGGCCGACGCCGCCGACCCGGCCTCGCTGCGCCGGGCGTTCCAGGGCGCGCACCAGTTGTTCCTCACCATGGCCAACGGCCCGCACCAGGTGCAGTACGAACTGGCCGCGATCGAGGCGGCCGTCGACTGCGGCGTGGAGCACATCGTCAAGGTGTCCGCCCCCACCGCCGAACCGGACTCCCCGGTCGCCGTCTCCCGGGGCCACCACCTGGTCGAGGAGCACCTGCGGTCGCTGGGCGTCACCACGACCGTCCTGCGGCCGTACGCCTTCCTGCAGAAGCTGCTGCTCCTGGCGCCCGGCGTGGCGGCCGGCGGGGTGCTGCACGGCGCGATGGGGCAGGCCCGGTGCAACTACGTGGACGTCCGGGACATCGGCGACGCCGCGGCCGAGGTACTGACCCGCCCGGAGCTGGCCGGCGGCAGCTACCCGCTCACCGGCGGGCGCGCCTACAGCTACCCGGAACTCGCCGCACTGCTGGGCGAGCTGCTGGGCCGGCCGGTCCGCTACCTCGACCTGGCGCCCGGCGAGCTGCACGCCCACCTGGTCGGCCGGGCCGGGATGCCGGACTGGCTGGCCGCCCACGTGGTGGAGATCCAGCAGCTCGCGGTGGTCCGCAAGGAGGTGCCGGACGACACCTTCATCCGCCTGACCGGACGCTCCCCGCGCAGCCTGGCGGCCTTCCTCGGCGAGCACCTGCACCTCTTCCGCTGACCGTCCGCCCCCCTGGCGGGCCGGATCCGGTCCGCCAGGCCCGGCCTGGCCGGCCCGCCACCCGAACAGAGCAGCATTTCCTGTGGCATGGGTCACGATCGGAAAACTGACCTGACGATCCGTCAATTCGACTGACGAATCGTCACATCGACACGAACGGGCATCAGTTGTCAGCTGACATGACGTCAGATTCGGCCGTTCAAGGCGAAGTTGACCCTTCTACTGCCCACTGCCGGTTCGCCGCCCCGGGGCTACCATCGGTCGGGTTGTCCGCTCCGGCCCCGGAGCGGGGTCACCCGTCGAACAGGTGATCCCGCCGCCCCAGGGGCCGGACATCGGTAGGAACGGGGCGAGGACAGAGGAGCGCACGGGCTGCCATGACCGCTGAACCGAGCCACCCGAAGCAGAACGCCACGCCACCGCGGCCCGCGCCGCAGCCCGCGCCGGGGCCAGGGACGGAGCCGGGGACGGACTCCGCCCCGGCCCCCGCCGCGCCGCCCAGGGCCCTGTTCCCCGGCCGCCCGGCCGCCGCCCCGCGCACCCTGGTCGACGTCCTGGACGCCACCGTGCGCGCCCACCCCGACGAGCCGGCCCTCGACGACGGGCGCACCGTGCTCAGCTACCGGGCCCTGGCCGCCGAGGTGGAGCAGCTGCGCCGCCGCCTGGCCGCCGCCGGGATCGGCCCGGGCGACCGGGTCGGCGTCCGGGTGCCCTCTGGCACCAACGACCTGTACGTCTCGATCCTCGCCGTGCTCGCGGCCGGCGCCGCCTACGTCCCGGTGGACGCCGAGGACCCGGACGAGCGCGCCCAGCTGGTCTTCGGCGAGGCCGCCGTCGCCGCCGTGCTCGGCGCCGAGCGCGCCCTGACCGGCACCGCCGAGCGCGCCCCGACCAGCACCGCGGAGCGCACGCCCGCCCGGGAGCGCCGCCCCTCCCCCACCGACGACGCCTGGATCATCTTCACCTCCGGCTCGACCGGCAGGCCCAAGGGCGTCGCGGTCACCCACCG
Organism: Kitasatospora sp. NPDC059827; assembly: GCF_042731675.1. NCBI lineage: Bacteria > Bacillati > Actinomycetota > Actinomycetes > Kitasatosporales > Streptomycetaceae > Kitasatospora > Kitasatospora sp. NPDC059827. Next base: position 4,176 of record NZ_JBHWIV010000034.1, read on the forward strand.
CAACGCCGCCGCCTTCGTCGACGCCGAGGCCGCGCTCTTCCTCCAGGAGGAGCCGATCGGCCCCGGCGACCGGGTGATGGCCGGACTGTCGGTCGCCTTCGACGCCTCCTGCGAGGAGATGTGGCTGGCCTGGCGGCACGGCGCCTGTCTGGTGCCCGTCCCGCGCTCCCAGGTGCGCAGCGGCGCCGACCTGGGCCCCTGGCTGGCCGAGCAGGAGATCACCGTGGTCTCCACCGTCCCGACCCTGGCGGCGCTGTGGCCCGCGGAGGCGCTCAACGAGGTCCGGCTGCTGATCTTCGGCGGCGAGGCCTGCCCGCCCGAGCTGGTGCAGCGCCTGGTCACCGAGGGCCGCGAGGTGTGGAACACCTACGGCCCGACCGAGGCCACCGTGGTCGCCTGCGCCGCCCTGCTGACCGGTGACGGCCCGGTCCGGATCGGCCTGCCGCTGGACGGCTGGGACCTCGCCGTGGTCGACGAGGCCGGGCAGCCGGTCGCGCCCGGCGGCACCGGGCAGCTGGTGATCGGCGGGGTCGGCCTGGCCCGCTACCTCGACCCGGAGAAGGACGCCGAGAAGTACGCCCCGCTGCCCTCGCTGGGCTGGGAGCGCGCCTACCGCAGCGGCGACCTGGTCCAGGCAGACCCGGCCGGCCTGCTGTTCCTCGGCCGCACCGACGAGCAGATCAAGCTCGGCGGGCGCCGGATCGAGCTCGGCGAGGTGGACGCCGCGCTGCAGGCGCTGCCCGGTGTGGCGGGCGCGGCCGCGGCCGTACGGACCGCGCGCGGCGGCAACCAGCTGCTGGTCGGCTACCTGGTGGTCCAGGACGGCTTCGACCGCGAGCAGGCCGTGGAGCGGCTGCGCGCCGAGCTGCCCGCCGCCCTGGTGCCGCTGCTCGCCCCGGTCGAGACCCTGCCCACCCGCACCTCCGGCAAGGTCGACCGCAACGCCCTGCCCTGGCCGCTGCCCGAGCTGGAGGCCGCCGGGCCGGGCGAGCGGCTGTACGGCACCGAGGCCTGGCTGGCCGAGCAGTGGTCGGAGATCCTCGGCGTGCAGGTGGCCGGGGCCCGGGACGACTTCTTCGCCATCGGCGGCGGCAGCCTGGCCGCCGCCCGGCTGACCACCCTGCTGCGCACCCGCTACCCGAACGCCGCGGTGCTGGACATCTACCAGCACCCGACGCTGCGCAAGCTCGCCCGCCACCTGGAGCGCACGGCCACCGCCGACGGCGAGACCCGTACCGTCACCCTGGTGCCGACCAGGGCCAAGCTGCTCCAGCTGCTCCTGCTGGTCCCGCTGTTCACCGTGGTCGGCCTGCGCTGGACGGTCGCCCTGCTGGCCGCCGGGAACCTGCTCGCGCACGTCGGCGACTACCCGTGGGCGCCCACCGCCTCCTGGTGGGCGGTCGGTGCGGGCGCGCTGCTGCTGTACAGCTCGCCGGGCCGGCTGGCGATCGGGGCCGGCGGAGCCCGGCTGCTGCTGCGCGGTCTGCGCCCCGGCAGCTACCCGCGCGGCGGCGGCGTGCACCTGCGGCTGTGGGCGGCCGAGCGGCTCGTCGAGCTGAGCGGCGCGACCGAGCTGTCCGGCGCCTGGCTGGTCCCCTACGCCCGGGTGCTGGGCGCCAAGGTCGCGAAGGAGGTGGACCTCCACTCGCTGCCGCCGGTGACCGGGATGCTCAAGCTGGGCCGGGGCTGCGCCGTCGAGGCCGAGGTCGACCTCTCCGGTCACTGGCTGGACGGCGACCGGCTGGAGGTCGGCCAGATCAAGGTCGGCGCCGACGCGGTGGTCGGCACCCGTTCGACGCTGCTGCCCGGTGCCCGGGTCGGCAAGCGCGCCCAGGTGCTGCCCGGCTCCAGCGTCACCGGCCAGGTGCCGACCGGCCAGCGCTGGGGCGGCGCGCCCGCCGTCAAGCTGGGCCGGGCCGAGTGGTCCTGGCCGGCCGAGACTCCCGTGCGCCGGCCCGTCTGGGCCGCGCTGTACGGCGCCGGCGACGCCCTGCTCGGCCTGCTGCCGGTCCTGCCCGCCGCGGCCGCCGTCGCCGTACTCTCCCGGTTCGTCGAGCAGGGCGCGGGCCTCGGCCCGGCGCTCGGCGGCGCCCTGCTCGGCCTGCTGCCCGCCACCCTGGCGTACGGCGCGCTGTACGCGGCGCAGCTGGTGGTGCTGGTCCGGGTGCTGAGCACCGGCCTGGTACCCGGGGTGCACCCGCTGCACGGCCGGGTCAGCTGGCAGGCGTGGACGGTCAGCCAGCTGATGGACCGGGCCCGCGAGGTGCTCTTCCCGCTGTACGCCGGACTGGTCACCCCGCTGTGGCTGCGGGCGCTGGGGATGCGGGTCGGCCGGGGTGCCGAGGTGTCCACGGTGCTGGCGCTGCCCAGCCTGACCACGGTCGGGGACGGCGCGTTCCTGGCCGACGACACCCTGATCGCCCCGTACGAGCTGGGCGGCGGCTGGATGCGCCTGGGCGAGGCGAAGGTCGGCGACCGGGCCTTCCTCGGCAACTCGGGGATGACCGCGCCGGGCCGCTCGGTGCCCAAGCGGGGCCTGGTGGGCGTGCTGTCGGCGACGCCGGCGAAGGCGAAGAAGGGCAGCTCCTACCTGGGCATGCCGCCGGTGCGGCTGCCGCGCGCGGCCGACCGGGCGGACCAGAGCCTGACCTACGAGCCGCCGGCCCGGCTGCGCTGGGCGCGCGGGCTGGTCGAGCTGGCCCGGCTGCTGCCGGTGCTCGCCTCGGGGGCGCTGGGCCTGCTGACCGTGGCGGCGCTGTCCTGGCTGGCGGACGGCTCCCCGCTGACGGCGGCGCTGCTGTCCGGCCTGGTGCTGCTGGCGGCGGGCGGGGTGGCCTGCCTGGTGGCGGTGGCCGCGAAGTGGCTGCTGGTCGGCCGGTTCCGGGCGGTGGAGCACCCGCTGTGGAGCGGCTTCGTGTGGCGCAACGAGCTCGCCGACACCTTCGTCGAGGTGCTGGCGGTGCCCTGGCTGGTCGGCGCGGTACCGGGCACCCCGGTGCTGAACCTGTGGCTGCGCGCGCTCGGCGCCAAGGTCGGGCACGGCGTGTGGTGCGAGAGCTACTGGCTGCCGGAGGCGGACCTGGTCACCCTCGGCGACGGGGTCAGCGTGAACCGGGGCTGCGTGGTGCAGACCCACCTCTTCCACGACCGGATCATGCGGATGGATACTGTGGTCCTCCGCGAGGGCGCCACCCTGGGCCCGGGCGGGATCGTGCTGCCCGGCAGCACGGTGGGCGAGCGCAGCACGCTGGGCCCGGCCTCGCTGGTGATGCGGGCCGAGTCCGTCCCCGCGGACACGCGGTGGCTGGGCAACCCCATCGAGGCGTGGCAGACCACGTCGTGACCACCCCTCCCCCTGGTACGACCGCTGGTACCACCGCCGGTACGACCGCTGGTACGACCACCCCCACCCGTCCCGGCCCGCAGGAAGCGCCCGCCCCCGTGAAGCCCAAGCACGCCCCGCCGGCCGCCGCCGGTCCGGACCCGTACTTCCCCGCCAGCGGCGACCACCGCTACCGGGTGCACCGCTACGAACTCGCGCTGGACTACCGGCCCGGGCCCAACCGGCTGGCCGCCTCGGCCCGGCTGAGCGCGGTCGCGGATACGGCCCTGGCCGAGTTCGCGCTCGACCTGGCCGAGTTCCGGATCGGCCGGGTGCTGGTCGACGGCAAGGCCGCCCGCTACACCCACCGCGGCGGCAAGCTGCGGATCCGCCCGGCGAAGGCGCTCGCGGCGGGTGCGGCGTTCACCGTCGAGGTGCACTACACCGGCAACCCCCGCCCGGTGCGCAGCCCGTGGGGCGGCCTGGGCTGGGAGGAGCTGACCGAGGGCGCGCTGGTGGCCAGCCAGCCGGTCGGCGCGCCGTCCTGGTTCCCGTGCAACGACCGGCCCGCGGACAAGGCGACGTACCAGGTGGCGGTCACCACGCCGTCCCCGTTCACGGTGCTGAGCGGCGGACGGCTGCTCACCCGGACCACCCGGGCGTCCAGCACCACCTGGGTGTACGAGCAGAGCGCGCCGACCTCGCCGTACCTGGTGACGGTCTCGATCGGGCACTACCGGGCGGTGCCGCTGGCCGCCCGGCCGTCGGTGCCGCAGACCGGGTACGTGCCGGAGCGGCTGGTCGGGGACTTCACCCGGGACTTCGCCCGGCAGCCCGCGATGATGGCCCACTTCGCCGAGGTCTTCGGGCCGTACCCGTTCGGCGAGTACGCGGTGGTGGTCGCGGACGAGGAACTGGACGTCCCGGTGGAGGCGCAGGGCGTGGCCACCTTCGGCACCAACCACCTCGGCGGCGGCTGGGAGCGGGAGCGGCTGATCGCCCACGAGCTGGCCCACCAGTGGTTCGGCAACAGCGTCACGATCGCCGACTGGCGGTACATCTGGCTGAACGAGGGCTTCGCCAAGTACGCGGAGTGGCTCTGGTCCGAGCACGCCGGGGGCCCGGCCGCGGCCGTGCACGCCGCCGCCGCGCACCGGCTGCTGGCCGGGCTGCCGCAGGACCTCCGGCTCGGCGACCCGGGCCGCCGGCTGATGTTCGACGACCGGCTGTACCAGCGCGGCGGCCTGGTCGTGCACGCGCTGCGGCGGGCGCTCGGCGAGGACGCGTTCTTCGCGATGCTGCGGGACTGGGCCGGCGTCAACCGGCACGGCGTGGTCACCACCGGCGACCTCCTCGCGCACACCTCCCGGTACACCACGGCCCCGCTCGGCCCGCTGTTCGAGGCGTGGCTGGAGCGGCCGGAGCTGCCGCCGCTGCCGGGCTGAGCGGGTAGTCGGCCGGGCCGAGCGGATGTGCCGGGCCGGACGGATGTGCCGGGCCGAGCGGATATTCGGCCGGGTTCCCGGGCCGGCTGGGCTACTGTCCGGGCATGCCGAACAGTGATCATCTCACCGACCTGCCCGACCCGCTGCTGCCCACCACCGCCCGCGCCCTGCTGCACCGCACCGCCGTCGCCCAGGCCGAGGGCCGCACCCCCTCGATGGTGGCGGGCGTGGTGCGGGACGGCCGGCTGGTGTGGACCGGCGCCCGCAGCATGATCGAGGGGCACGCACCGGACCTGGACGTCCAGTACCGGATCGGCTCGCTCACCAAGACCTTCGCCGCGGTACTGGTGCTGCGGCTGCGCGACGAGGGCCTGCTCGACCTCGCCGACCCGCTCGGCCGCCACCTGCCCGGCACCCCGGCCGACGACCTCACCGTCGCCCAGCTGCTCGCCCACTCCGGCGGGCTCGCCGCCGAGACGCCCGGGCCCTGGTGGGAGCGGACCGACGGCGGCCTGCGGCCCGAACTCGACGGCCTGCTGGAGGAGTCCGGCCCGCTCAAGCACCCGGCCGGGCGCCGCCACCACTACTCCAACCCCGGCTACGCGCTGCTCGGCGCCCTGGTCGAGCGGCTGCGCGGCGAGCCCTGGGGCGAGGTGCTGCGCCGAGAGGTGCTGGCCCCGCTCGGCATGGACCGCACCACCCTGCTGCCCGAGCACCCGCACGCCGGGGGCTTCGCCGTCCACCCGTGGGCCGACGTCATGCTCCCCGAGCCCCTCACCGACACCGGGCTGATGGCCCCCGCCGGTCAACTCTGGTCCACCGGTGCCGACCTGGCCCGCTGGGCCGCCTTCCTCGCGGCCGGTGACGACAAGGTGCTCAAGACCGACACCCTCGCCGAGATGCGCCGCCCCGAGGTCGGCCCGGAGGACGCCGAGTGGACCTCCGCCTACGGCCTCGGCGTGCAACTGTCCCGCCACGAGGGCCGGGTGCTGTACGGCCACACCGGCTCGATGCCCGGCTTCACGGCCTGCCTGTGGATCAGCCCCGAGGACGGCCTGGCCGCCTTCGCGCTGTCCAACGCCACCGGTGCCGGCACCGGCCGGCTGACCGCCGAGCTGATCGGTATCACGGCCGCCCACGAGCCCCGGCTGCCCGAGGCCTGGCGCCCGCTGCCCGAGGTCGACGAGGAGCTGCTGGCCCTCACCGGGCCCTGGTACTGGGGCGCCGCGCCCAACGCCCTGCGGCTGCGCGCCGAGGGCGTCCTGGAACTGACCCCGCTGACCGGCGCGGGCCGGGGCTCCCGCTTCCGGCCGCAGCCGGACGGCACCTGGCTGGGCCTCGACCGCTACTACGCGGGCGAGACCCTGCGGGTGGTCCGGCACCCCGACGGCACGGTCAGCCACCTGGACGTCGGCTCCTTCGTCTACACCCGCGAACCGTACGGGCCGGCCGACGCCGTCCCGGGCGGCGTCGACCCGGCGGGCTGGCGGGCCTTCTGACCCTCGGGGCGGCCCTGGGACCGACCCTCGGCGCACCGGCTGGGAGCGGACCGCGGCTCTGAGCCTCGGAGCGCCGGTTCGGCGCACCGGCTGGGGGCGCGTACGCATCAGGTGCGCGCCCCCGTTGTCCACCCCGGACGAACGACCGCCCGGTGCCGGGCAGATGACCGACAGGCCAAGGCCCGCCCTGGGTGGTCCCATTCAACAGGTGCACATCTGCGCTCCTCCGGCCCGCAACGTGAATGCCAACCGGCTTGGAGACACATACGGGGACCGGTCCGCGCCCGATGCACGACCCCAGCGGGCCGGGACGGTGCCCTGGCGATCCACGGCACCGCCGATCGTGCTGCCCTGGAGGGTCCGCCATGACCACCGTCCCCACGTACGCTCCGTCCGCAGTCGCCCCCACCCACGACACCCCGGCGGTCCCCGCGCCCCGCACCCGGCCGGCCCCGGCGCCCACCGCCTACACCGTCTCCCTCGCCCGCGACGAGGACGACGTGCGCGCCGCCCAGCGGCTGCGCCACCAGGTCTTCGCCGCCGAGCTCGGCGCCGTCCTGCACAGCCCCGTCGCCGGACTCGACGTCGACCCCTTCGACGAGTACTGCGACCACCTGCTGGTCCGCGAGGGCGAGGACGGGCCCGTCGTCGGCACCTACCGGCTGCTCCGCCCCGAAGCCGCCCGCCGGGCCGGACGGCTGTACTCCGACGGCGAGTTCGACCTCTCCGCGCTGGCCCCCGTCCGGCCCGGCCTGGTCGAGCTCGGCCGCTCCTGCATCAGCCCCGAGCACCGGGGCAACGGCGCCGTCATCAACCTGATGTGGGGCGGCATCGCCCGCTACCTCGCCGACACCGGCAACACCTGGGTCGGCGGCTGCTGCTCCATCGACCTGGCGGACGGCGGTGCCACCGCGGCCCGGGTCTGGGACACCGTCAGCGCCAAGTACCTGGCCCCGGCGGAGTACCGGGTCACCCCGCACCGCCGCTGGGACGCCACCGGCGTGCCGCGCGCCGAGCGCGGCGCCCTGCCCGCCCTGCTCCGCGGCTACCTGCGGCTCGGCGCCTGGGTCTGCGGCGAGCCCGCCCACGACCCGGACTTCGACTGCGCCGACCTGTACGTCCTGCTGTCGCTGGAGCGCACCGACCCGCGCTACCTGCGGCACTTCCTGTCCGGAACTACCGCCCCGGGCAGTTCGTCATGAGCGTCTGGCTGCCGACCGCGCCCTGCCGGCCGGAGACCTGCCTGGGCGAGCGCGCACCGGAGGTCTCGCACCCCCGGCGCGTACTGCGGCTGACCGCCTGCCTGGTGGCGGTGGCGGTCGGCGTGCTGCTCACCCTGCCGGTGCGGCTGCTGCCGTACGGCGCCCGGGACCGGCTGATCCGGCTCTGGGCGCGGGTGGTGCTGCGCTCCCTCGGGGTGACCGTCCACCTCGGCACGGCCCGGGCGCCCGGGGCAGCCGGGCGGAGCGGGACGGCCGGGGCGGGCGGGGCGGACGGACAGGCCCGGGCGGACGGGCGGACCCGGGCGGACGGGCGGACCGGGGCGGGCGACTTCCTCCGGAGCGGCTCCGCCCGGAGCCGGGACGGCCGGGCGGTCGGCGCCGACGGGGCGCTGGTGGTCGCCAACCACGTCTCCTGGCTGGACATCCCGCTGCTCGCGGCCGGTCGCCCCGGGCGGTCGCTGGCCAAGACCGAGGTCCGGCGGTGGCCGGTGCTCGGGCCCCTGGTCGCCTGGGGCGGCACCGTGTTCCTGGACCGCGACCGGCTGCGCACGCTCCCGGACACCGTGGCGGCGGTGACCGAGGTGCTGCGCTCCGGACACCCGGTGATCGTCTTCCCGGAGGGGTCGACCTGGTGCGGGCGGGAGAGCGGGCGCTTCCGGCCCGCGCTGTTCCAGGCCGCGGTGGAGGCCGGCGCCTTCGTCCAGCCGGTGACGATCCGCTACCGGCTCGCGGACGGGCGGCCGACCAGCGCGCCCGCCTTCATCGGCGACGACGGACTGCTCACCTCGCTCGCCCGGGTGGTCGCGGTGCGCGGGCTGGTCGCCGAGGTCACCTTCCTGCCGCCGATCCCGCCGCCCGGACCGCAGCCCACCCGGTCGGGGGCCCGGCGGGAGCTGGCCCGGGCGGCCCAGGCCGCGGTGGAGGGGATCCGCTGAGCCGGTGGGGCCCCGGGCGCGTCAGAACGGTCCGGGAGCACCCGACCGGGGCACCGCTCGACCAGGGCGCTGCTCGACCGAGGCGCTGCTCGACCGAGGCGTTGCTTGACCGGGCCCCGGCCGACCGGAGCTACCGGTTCGCCCCGGCCAGCTCTTCCGCCTGCGCTGCGCCGGGGTCGGCCTGGGCGATCGGGCGGGCCCGGCCCAGCAGCACCGCGACCAGCACGGCGGTGACGGCCAGTGCGGCCGATCCGCAGCGCAGTGCGAGGTGGATGCCGTCGACGAAGGCGCCGTCCACCGCCTGCTGGACGGGTGCGGGCAGCGTTCCGGCCGGGCCGCCACCGCCGTGCGCGGCACCGGTGGACGCGTCCGCGATCGGCCCCACCGCCCCGGCAGGGACACCGAGCCGGTGCAGGGCCGAGGTCAGCTCGTCCGTCATCCGGTTGGTCAGGACGGCGCCGAGCACCGCGATCCCGAGCACGCCGCCGAGTTCGCGCAGGGTGTTGACGGTCGCCGAGGCCATCCCCGTCCGGGCCGGAGCGACCCGCCGGAGCACCGCGATCGAGATCGGGGTGAAGGTCAGACCCATCCCGAAGCCCAGCGTGAACAGCGTCCAGAGGTACTCGACGTAGTGGGCGTGGTCGCCGTACAGCGACAGCCCGCCGAGGCCGACCGCGCAGAGCGCGAGCCCGAGCACCATCGGCAGCCGGGGGCCGTACCGGGCCGCCAGCCGGCCGGACAGCGGGCCCGCCACCACCAGCATGGCGGTCATCGGCAGCCCGCCGTAGGCCGCGCCGGAGGGGGACCAGCCGAGCACGCCCTGCATCATCAGCGGCAGGAAGAACAGCGCCCCGAACATCCCGAAGCTGACCATGAAGCCGCTCAGCAGCGCTCCGTTCAGCGCACTGTCCCGGAACAGCCGCAGCTCCAGCATCGGCTCGGCCAGGCGTAGTTCGAGCAGCAGGAAGGCGACCAGCAGGGCGAGCGCGGCGGCGCCGCAGCCGACCACCAGGGAGTCGCTCCAACCCCGTGACGGTCCCTCGACCAGGGCGTACACCAGCAGCCCGAGGCCCGCCGCGGAGAGCGCGAAGCCCCCGAAGTCGATCCGCCGGGCCCGCGGCGGGATGCCCGGGAGGACCTTGGCGGCGAGCACCACGCCGACCACGCCGATCGGCACGTTGATCCAGAACACGCTGGCCCAGCCGAGGTGTTCGACCATGGGGCCGCCGATCACCGGGCCGACCGACAGGCCCAGTGCGGACACCCCCGACCAGAGGCCGATGGCCCTGGTGCGCTCGCGCTCGTCGGTGAACACGTGGCCCAGCAGGGTGAGGCTGCCCGGGGTGAGCAGCGCGGCGCCCACGCCCTGGACCATCCGGCCGCCGACCAGCACCTCGATCGTCCCGGCGAGCGCGGCCACGGCGGAGCCCGCCGTGAACAGGCCCAGCCCCAGCACGAACATCCGGGTGCGGCCGTAGCGGTCGCCCACGGCGCCGCCGGTCAGCACGAGGGCGGCGTAGACCAGGCTGTAGCCCTCGGCGACCCACTGGAGGCCGCTGATCCCGGCGTCCAGGTCCTGCCCGATGCGGGGCAGGGCGACGTTGACGACGACGTTGTCCAGCATGGCCATGAACATGGCCACGCAGAGCGTCAGTAGCGCGAGCCGCTTGCGGCGGGCGCTCGTTCCTTCCATGGGTTCCCTCCCACGCCTGAGCCCCTAACACCGTTAGGGGCGGGTCCGGTGCCCACAGAGTGCCCCTAACGGTGTTAGATTGCAAACGGGATTCCGCAGCCGCACCCGGAGGTGTCCGCACAGCCGTGCCGGAGAACGACAGCGCCGCACCGGCGCACCACGCCACGCCCCCCGCCCTGACCAGGGAAGCCCTCGCCCAGGCGGCGCTCCGCGTGCTGGAACGGGACGGCCTGGCCGGACTGTCCATGCGCAAGGTCGCCGCCGAGGTCGGCGTCAAGGCCGCCTCGCTGTACTGGCACGTCCGCAACAAGGAAGAGCTGCTCGACCTGCTCAACGACGCGATCATCGCCTCGGCCGAGCCCCCGCCCCGCGAAGGCGGCTGGCGGGTCCAGATGCGCGGATACTGCTGGAACTACCGTCGGCTGCTGCACGAGAACCGAGACGCCGCCAAGGTGATGGCCGGACGCCTCGCACCGGGACCGCACATGCTCGGACTGCTGGACGACCAGCTGGACCGCCTGCGCGAGGCCGGGTTCTCCGACACCCACGCCGCCCTGACCACCTACCTGCTGAGCTCCTTCGTCCAGGGCTTCGTCCTCCAGGAACAGTCGCCGCTGTCGGCCGCCGAGGCCCAGGGCGCCAGCCGACTGGACGTCGTCACCGAGGTCCGGGAGCGCTTCCGCGCACTGCCCGTCGAGGACTTCCCCAACCTGGTCGCACTCGCCGCCGACCTCACCGAGCCGAACCTCGACGTCCGGTTCGAGTTCTGCGTCGAGCGCATCCTCGACGGACTGGCCGCCCTGCTGCCGCCGGACCACCGCTGACCTGCGGCGCCGCCACGAGGATCCGCTACGCTACCCACCGGGTAAAGGGTGGGCAAAGGAGTGGGTGGGGCATGGCCGGGGACCAGGCAGCACAGGAACCGGGGGCAGAGACGGGCGCGGGGCCTCGCGCAGAGACGGGCGCAGAGACGGGCTCGGAGCCGGGCTCGGAGCCGGGCGGGCATCAGCCCGGGGACCCGACACCCGTCCCCAACGGTCAGGTCGGGCTGGCCACCGGCCTCTCGACCGGCCTGGCCCGCGACTCGGCCGGCTGCCTCGGCGAGTTCGTCCTCGAAACCGTCGGCGGCGTGCTGCTCCTCGCACTCACCACGGGTTCCCTGGCGGGCGCCTTCTTCCTCGCCCAGACGCTCCACCGGACCAGCCCGGCCGCCGCCTACGCACTCGCCGCGGCGGGCCTGTGCGGTCTCGTCCACGGCATCCGCCACCGGCGCCGGCCGAAGGAACAGCGCACCCGGCTCGGCCGGGTCACCGCCGGGATCGCGGGCGCGCTCGGCCTCTGGCTGATCCTCTGCGTCGGCTACGCCTCCTTCGACACCGCCTTCGGACTGAACATCGGACTCTGAGCATCGGACTCTGACCACCGGACGCTGGATACCGGGCCCCGAATACCGGGCTCCGAATTCCGGACTCCGCCCCGCCCGACAGCGGGTAGGCTCACCCGGCGCCCCGTCCGAACGTCCACGGAGGAGTCCCCGATGTCCGAGCCGTACCAGCACGACGAACCCTACGCACGGGGCCTGTTGGACGTCGGCGACGGGCAGCGGATCCACTGGAACACCTCCGGCGCCCCCGGCGGGAGGCCCGCCGTGGTGGTGCACGGCGGGCCAGGATCGGGCCACAACCCGGGCAGCCGGCGGTACTTCGACCCGCAGCGCTACCGTGTCGTCCAGTACGACCAGCGCGGCTGCGGACGCAGCCTGCCGCACGCCGCCGACCCGTCGACCGGGCTGGAGCACAACACCACCGCCCACCTGGTCGCCGACCTGGAACGGCTGCGCGAGCACCTGGGCATCGACAAGTGGCTCCTGTACGGCGGCTCCTGGGGCTCCACCCTGATCCTGGCGTACGCGCAGGCCCACCCGGAGCGGGTCTCCGCGATCGTGCTCTGCGGGGTGACCACGACCCGCCCGGCCGAGGTCGAGTGGCTGTACCAGGGCGTCGGCCGCTTCCTGCCGGGCCCGTGGGCGGAGTTCCGCGACTTCCTGCCCGCCGCCGACCGGGACGGCGACGTGTTCGACCTGCTCTCCGCCTACAGCCGGCTGCTCAACAGCCCGGAGGAGGGCACCCGTCGGGCCGCCGCCCGCGCCTGGGCCGCCTGGGAGGACGCGGTGATCTCGCACGAGGTGCTCGGCAAGCCGAACGCCTACTCGGACCGCCCCTCCGACGCCCTGATGGCCTTCACCCGGATCACGGCGCACTACTTCTCGCACCGGGCCTTCCTCCCGGACGACCAACTGCTGCGCGACGCCGGCCGGCTGGCCGGGATCCCGGGCGAGCTGATCCACGGACGGCTCGACCTCGGCGGCCCTCTCGACACCGCCTGGCACCTGGCCGAGGCCTGGCCGGAGGCGAAGCTGACGGTGATCGACGAGGCCGGACACACCGGCAGTCCGAAGATGGCCGAAGCCCTCCGCGCGGCCGTCGACCGCTTCGCCTGATCCACCTCTCCAAGCCTCCCCCTACGATACGAACCATGCTCGCCTACGCTCCAGCCGCGCTGTTCTTCCTCCTGTTCGGAATCGGGGTACTGCGCGACCGACGCCAGTTCAGCAACGCCGTGCTGCTCGGCATCGCCGTCTCGCTCCTCGCGCTCGCCCTGGTCGCCGAACTCCGCAAAGCACCCACACTGGTGGCGGAGCTCGCAGCCGTGGCGATCGTCCTGCTGCCCACCGTCGGAACGGTGGCCCTGGTCTGGTTCCTGCTCGCCAACGGCGTGACGATGATCCGCAAGGAGGGCACCCGTCCGGCCAACCTGCTGTCCCTGCTGGCCGGGCTCGGCATCATCGCCGTGATCGCGCTGCTGGGCGCCGCCATCGTCACCCACTCACCGCGGCTCGCGATCCTGGCGGGCACCGCCGTCCTGGTGGTCGGCTACATCTCCTTCCTCTTCGTCTGCTTCGTCGGCTATGCCTTCCTGTACGGCCGCCACCGGCCCCGCCGGGACGTCGACTTCGTGGTCGTCCTCGGCTCCGGGCTGATCGGCGGCGAACGCGTGCCGCCACTGCTGGCCAGCCGGCTCAACCGGGGCCGCGAGGTGTACGAGGCCCAGGCCGCGCGCGGCAACCCGCCGGTGCTGATCACCTCCGGTGGCCAGGGCCCGGACGAGAAGCTGCCGGAGTCCCACGCCATGGCCGACTACCTGGTCGAACGCGGCTTCCCCGCCGAGCACATCGAGCGGGAGGACCGCTCGCGCACCACCGAGGAGAACCTGCTGTTCAGCCGGGCCATCATGGAGCAGGCCAAGCCCGACTACCGCTGCGTCGTGGTGACCAACAACTTCCACGCCTTCCGGGCCGCGTTGACCGCCCGCAGGACCGGCGTGAACGGGCACGTCTTCGGCTCGCCCACCGCCCGGTACTACTGGCCGAGCGCGACCATCCGCGAGTTCGCGGCGATCTTCCTCTCGCACAAGCTGGTCAACTTCGGCATCTGCGGCCTCCTCGCGCTCTGCGGGGTGCTGGCAGCGCTCTGAGCGGCTCCCGGCCCCGGCGGCCCCTGCCCTGCCCCTGCCCCTGCCCCTGCCCCTGCGGCCTACCCCGGCTTCGGACGCCCGGCTCAAGGCCTGCCGGACTCAAGGCCCTCCCGCTCAGGACCGATCGCTCATCTCCTCCTCCCCGGCGTTCCGGCCGACCCGCAGCCCCGCGAACAGGTCGGCCTCCACCGCACCCGCCCCGATGGCACCTCCGGCGCCTTCGGGACCGGCCGCGAAGCTGCGCGCCAAGTGGTAGTCCTCCGTCGGCCAGACCTCGCGTTCGACGTCCCGCGAGTGGGCCATGAAGGCCACCCCGGGCTGGACCTGGGTGGCGTGCGCCAGCATCGCCGCGTCCCGGACGGCGAACTGCTCGGCACACGCGATCCGGGTGGTGGTCGCGAGGGCGGGCGGGGTATCGGGCCACCCGGCGAGCAGTTCACCCATCGCCGAGGGGATGCCACGCTCCGTCATGGCGTCGTGGATCGTCTGGAACCAGGGCCGGGAGAGCGCCAGGTGGTAGTAGAGCTTCGCCGTCTGCCAGGGTTCGCCGGCCTCCGGGTGGCACTTCGGATCGGCGGCGGCCTCGAAGGCCTCCACGGCGGCCCGGTGGGTCATCACGTGGTCCGGATGCGGGTACCCGCCGGTCTCGTCGTAGGTGATCAGGACGTGCGGACGGAACTCCCGGATCAGCTCGACCAAAGGCGCCGCCGCGACCTCCACCGGCTGGGCGGCGAAGCAGCCCTCCGGCAGCGGTTCGTCCGGGCCCGGCATCCCGGAGTCGACGAAGCCGAGGAACCGCTGCCGCACGCCGAGGATGTCGCGCGCGGCCGCCATCTCCTCGCGCCGGATCCGGGTGAGGTCGGCGCGGACCTCCGGGCGGTCCAGCTCCGGATTGAGCACCGACCCGCGCTCGCCTCCGGTGAAGGTGGCGACCAGGACGTCCACGCCCTCCGCGGCGTAGCGGGCGAGGGTGGCCGCCCCCTTGCTGGACTCGTCGTCGGGGTGGGCGTGCACGGTGAGCAGACGCAGGCCGCCGGGGTGCTTGGTGAACACGGGTACCTCCAAGGTCGTGGTTCGGAAGGGAACTGCGGAATGATCTTCGGTCAGGCCGCCCCGCGGGCGGCGCCCGGGTAGAGCAGGGCCGGCGCGATCGAGAGCGCGGACAGGGCCAGCACCCACCAGAAGGTCGTGCCGAAGGCCGCGCCGGGAAGGCCCGGCCGCCCCGCCTGTGCGCGCTGGAGGACCAGTGTCAGCACCGCCGTACCGAGCGCTCCGCCGAGCCGGTTGAGCACGTTCACCGCGCCGGCGGCAGCGGGCACCTGAGCCTTGTCGACGCTCCCGTACACCGCCGCCATGCCGGGGATCACGATGATCCCCATGCCCACCCCGCGCAGCGCCAGCGAGCCGACGACCAGCCAGTCCGCCGGGCCGGAGCCGCGCCCCAGCTGGGTGAAGGCGAGGGTGCCGAGCAGCGAGCAGCCGATGCCGAGCAGGATCAGCGGGCGCGGCGCGACCCGGTCGGCTATTCGGCCGGAGAGCAGCGAGGTGACCGCCGTGCCGAGCGCCTGCGGCGCGAGCAGCAGCCCGGCCGCGACGGCGTCGGTGTGCTCCACCTGCTGGTAGTAGAGCGGCACCAGGAACATCGAGCTGTACAGCACGGCCCCTTGCAGGAAGCTGTTCGCCGTCGCCACCGCGAAGCCCCGCCGGGCGAACAACCGTAGGTCGATCAGCGGGGCCCGGCCCGCACCGCGCCCGACCCGCAGCGCGTGCCACCCGTAGGCCACCAGCAGCACCGCCCCCGCCGCGGCCGCCACCCGGCCGACCGCGCCGCCCTCGCCGATCGTGGCGAGCCCGTAGACCAGGGCGGTCAGACCGGGCGACAGCAGCGCCAGGCCCGTCACGTCCAGCCTGGGCGCCGGGAGTTCGGACCGCTCCGCGGCCGGGAGCCACCGCGCCGCCAGCAGCACCGTCACCAGCCCGACCGGCACGTTCAGCAGGAACATCCAGCGCCAGTCCAGGTGCTCCAGCACCAGCCCGCCGAGGACCGGCCCCAGGACGGGAGCGAGACTGATCGGAAGCAGCAGCGTGCCCATCACCCGGCCGATCCGGGACGGCCCGGCGGCCTGCACCATGATCGCCTGCCCCAGCGGCTGGATCATCCCGCCGCCGACGCCCTGCAGCACCCGGAAGGCGATCAGGCTCCCCGTCGACCAGGCCAGGCCGCACAGGGCGGACCCGAGCACGAACAGCACCACCGAGGCCAGCCAGGCCCGGCGGGCCCCGAACCGGCTGGCGGCCCAGCCCGAGAGCGGCATGGTCAGCGATATCGCCAGCAGGTATCCCGTCGCCACCCACTGCACCGCCGCCACCGAGCTGTGCAGCTCACGGGTGACGGCATCGATGCCGACGTTCACGATCGTGGTGTCCAGCAGCGCCATGACCGGGCCCAGCGCGAGCACCACCCCCGTCCTCATCAGGCCCGGCGGCAACGGCTCCGGCCTCGTCGACCGGGCCGCCCCCGGCCTGCCCCTCCTCGCGACCGAGACGGTCATGCGCCCTCCCCAGGCTCGTTCCTCGGCAGCCGCTCCGGCCGCCGAGGAAGAACTTAGGACGGACCCATCAATTAGGTCAAGCCTAATTACTGTGCCCGACCCAGCGAACTGCGCTAGGCTCACCGCCATGACCGACACCGGGACCGCTCCGAACCTCCGCGAGCTCAACAAGCGCCGCACCCGCGAGGCGATCTCGCACGCCGCGACCAGGCTTTTCATCGAGCGCGGCTTCGACCGCACGACCATCGCCGAGGTCGCGACCGCGGCCGGGGTCGCCAAGATGACCGTCACCAACCACTTCCCGCGCAAGGAGGACCTCTTCTTCGACCTGCACGAGGAACTCGCCGGCCGGCTCGCCCGGACCGTCGCCGAGCGCGCCCCCGGCGAGTCCGCCCTCGCCGCGCTGCGCCGCGACTGCCTGGCCGGGCTCGACCGCCACGACCCCCGACTCGGCTTCTCCGGAACGGACTTCGCCCGTACCGTCGCCGAGAGCCCCGCCCTCGGCGCACGACTGCGCGAACTGCACGAACTGAGCGAGACCGCACTCGCCGAGGCGCTCGCCGAGGCCGTGCACGCGATACCCGTCGACTTCGAGAGCCGGGTCGCCGCCGCCCTGCTCGCCGCCGTCGACCGGGCCGTGCTCGCCGAGGTCTTCCGCCGCACCCTGGCCGGCGAGGACCACGCCGCCATCGCCGCCGCCGTCCGCCCCTCGGCCGTCCGGGCCTTCGACCGGCTGGAGGGCACCCTCGGCTCGTACGCCGTCCGCGAGACGCGGGAGGGCCAGGTCGGCGGGAGCGCCGCGGAGGAACGGGGGTGAGCCGGGAGAGGACGGCAGCGCTGAGCACTGGTAGCGGAGATGACGAACGCTCTTAGAGCGTCCGCCAGTAGGTGTTGAGCTGGGCTATCGGATGCGGGGACTGCGCGGTCGGGTGTCCCACCGGTGGGTGTACCAGGCTCGTCGGATCAGGCTACGGACGGTGATGATGGCTGTGGCCAGAGCAAGGAAGAACTCGGTGCATGCGCGTCGCCGCTCGGTGCTGCGGCGAAGCTTGCCGAAGTTGTTCATCCAGGAGTTTGTGCGCTCGACCACCCAGCGGCCGTCGGTCTGGATCGGCGTCTTCGTGCCGCGCTTGCCGATGCGTGGCCTGATGTCGCGTTCGGCCAGGGCGGTGTGGACGGGCTGGTAGTCGTAGCCGGCGTCTAGGCTCAGTGCCGGGTTCTGCGGTGCATTGTCTAGGCGGTCTGTCAACTCGGTGAACTCGTCGAGGGTTTCGCAGAGCAGCGTGTGGTCGCGAACGTTCGCGGTGGCGGGCACCGTCACCATGGGTATCCCGTATCCGTCGGTCAGCCGGGACCGCTTGGTGCCCTGCTTGCCCCGGTCTACCGGAGACTTCCCCGCGCACTGGCCGCCCGAGGGTGCCTTGGTAATGCACCCGTCCGCGGCCAGGTCATCGAGTTCCAGGCCCACCATCTGGTCGTACGCTCGCAGTACCGCGAGGAGCAGGTGGCCGATGACACCGGACTCGATCCACTCGTCCCGCCACCGGCGGATCGTGGTCGCCGAACAGGCCCGGTCAGCGACCCTCTCGTAGCCCATCCCCGAGACCAGCGCCAGGACAAGCCGGTCGAACACGACCGCGTCCGCGATCCGCGGGTTGTGGCACCCCAGCGGGTGCGAATCGGGCCGGGCAGGGATCAGCCTCAGGAACTCCTCACGGATCGGGTCGATGATGGACGCGGGCACAACGGACACGAACCCCCCAGATGGTCACATAGCGTAGGCAACTCCATGATCGTCAAACCTGTCTCCGTCGTGCCGCCCTCTCCGTTGTGGCTTACTGGCCGACGCTCTACACGATGAAGCGGTGGATGGCTTCGTTGGCGTGGTCCTGAAACGACGGGTTGGCCAAGTCGGGGAAGATGTCGGCTTGGTCGACCAGGGGGCCCTTCAGCTTGTTGGCCGCGCTGGCGTAGAACACGCCGCTGGACAGGGTCGGGTCGGTGACACCGTCGACCAGTCGCTTCGCGCCGACCTCAAGCTTGTGGGAGATCCCCAGGGCGGGCAGGACGTACTTGGACGCCATGCGCAGCGGTAGGGCGATGTCGTTGGAGGCTTGGGTGCCGGTGGTGGCGCCGGGGCTCACGGTGAGGAAGCGGCGGTCGGGGTGCTGGCGGGCCAGGTAGGCCATCCAGAGGGCCCCGATGTACTTGGCCTGCCCGAAGGCGAGGTTGAAGTCGGTCTTCCCGTCGGCGAAGTAACTGCCGTCGATGACGGCGGCGAGTTCATCGGCAGAGGTTGAGGCGAAAGACGGCCGCTTCATCCGCAGCATCGGAAGTCCCCTGGCTGCTTCGCTTCCGGCGAGGACCGCGACCTGGCCGAGCCGCCCCTCGGCCAGGAGGCCTTCGAGCAGGACGACGTGACCCAGGACATTCGTCGCGAAGACGTTGGTGACCCCGTCGGCGGTCAACTGCATCGACCGCGGGCCGATGACGCCGGCGTTCATGACCAGCGCGTCGACGGTTCCGTCGACGGCCGCGAGGCCGGCCCGCGCCGAGCCCAGATCGGCGACGTCCATGGCGACGATGTCGAAGATGCGCCGACCG
This sequence comes from Kitasatospora sp. NPDC059827, assembly GCF_042731675.1. Lineage (NCBI taxonomy): Bacteria > Bacillati > Actinomycetota > Actinomycetes > Kitasatosporales > Streptomycetaceae > Kitasatospora > Kitasatospora sp. NPDC059827. The sequence goes on from NZ_JBHWIV010000034.1 coordinate 22,983, forward strand.
GTGACGGCTTCGAGGTCGGCCTTTGCCGTTGTCGCCCGGTCTCGGTTGCGGCAGGCCAGGTAGATGCGGGCCGTCTCCGGTCGCAGAGCCAGCTGCCGGGCCACCTCCTTGCCGATCCCGACGTTGGCGCCCGTAATCATCACGGTCTTTCCCGTGAGTGTGCTCATCGGGATTCCCTCTCATCTTCTGTAGGGCTGTTCAGGCGGGACGTCTCATGCCGCTTCGCGGGGCCGGTGCTGCGGTGGCGAGTCACGCGGCCCGCAAAGTGGGTTGTACAACTCAGTCTGATCCCGGCCAGACTGGGCTGTCAAACTCAGAATCGCTACCATGGGCGCATGGCGAACAAGACGAACGACCGGCCGCGGCTCACCGCGAAGGGCGAGCGCGTCCGGGGCCGAATCGTGGAGGGGGCAGCGGCCTTGATCCACGAGCGCGGAGTCGCGGGTACCACCCTGGAAGACGTCAAGGGGGCAGCGGAGGTCAGCGGCTCGCAGCTCTACCACTACTTTCCCGACAAGAACGAGCTCCTGCAGGCGGTCATCAACCACCAGGCCGACACCCTCGTCAATCACAATCGGCAGGCGCTCAGCGGTGAAGACGGAGTCGCAGCCTGGCGGGACATGCTGATCGCCGGGGTGAAGCACGGCCAGGCAAGGGGAGGCTGCCCACTCGGTTCGCTCGGCGGTCAACTCGCCGAGAGCGACCCCGAGTCCCGGGCCCTCATCGCCGCCGGATTCGAGCGATGGTCAGCTGCCATCAGCGAGGGACTCAGGTCGCTTCACTCCGACGGGAAGCTCGCACCCGGCATCGACCCGGACGCCCTCGCCACCACCATGCTCGCCACCCTGCAAGGGGGACTGCTACTCGCCCAGGTGCAACGGAGTACGCGTCCTTTCGAAGTTGCAATCGATACCGTTCTCGCCCTTGCCATCCGGACTTGAGACTCGAAGACCGGTAGCCGGCTGTACTCCGCCATGGGCCACTGAACGATGCGTCGCAAGGCCACAAGGGCCGCCTCCGCGCGCCTTCCGACGACTCTGGCCGGGTCCCGCTCCCTGTGCAGTTCCTCAGGCTCATCGTCGCGTTGAGGCAGAGCGGCACGGCCCCCGGCGAGCGGCGGCGATGCGGTCCCCTACCTGAGGCACGGACGGCATCACCGTCCGTAGCCTGGTCCGACGACCTGGCATACCCACCGGTGAGACACCCGCCCGCGCAGCCCCCGCATCCGATAGCCCAGCTCAACGCCTACTGGCGGACGCTCTTATCCTTCCCTTAGAACGTCCGCCTAGCGTCGCGTTCATGACGACGCCACACAGTGCATTCGGAGCCGTTGTCCTCACGGCCGTGACCCTGACGGCCACCGTCGGGGCTGCCGCCCCCGGCGAAGGCGCCACAGCTCCCGGCCCCGGCAAGGCCGCCACCACCGCCGCCACCGCGCCCCACGGCCACGGCCACGGCCAGGTGACGGACAACCTGTACATGTCGCTCGGCGCCTTCGAGGACGCCACGTCCGGCGCGGACCCGAAGGTCAAGGCCCTGATCGACCGTGCGGACATCGGCGGCGTCCAGGTGGTGGCCCCCTGGAAGGCCCTGGAGGGAAAGAAGGGGGAGTACAGGTGGTCACGACTGGAGAGCGCGCTGGACTACCTCCAGCAACGCCACAAGAAGTTGTTCGTCCAGATTCAGGACCGGTTCTTCGACGTGGCGATGCAGGACGCCAACCTCCCCCAGTACGTGAAGGACGCGGGCGGGGTCACGCCGACGGTCGACGAGAACCCCGACAACCCGACCACCCACGGGGCCATGGCCGCCCAGTGGAACACGGAGGTGCGAACGGACTTCCAGGCCATGCTCAAGGCGATGGCGGAGAAGTTCGACGGCAGGCTCGCCGGGGTGAACCTTCCGGAGACCGCCGTCGAGGTGGACACCGAGAATGACCGGACCGGCTACACCTCGGCGTCCTACATCGATGCCGAGATCGACAACATGCGCTACGGCAGGAAGGTCTTCACCAGGACGCAGTTCATCCAGTACGTCAACTTCCTTCCGGACGACGACGACCACAAGCGCATGAAGGAGATGTTCGACCTCGCCAGGGAGAAGAGGATCGGCATCGGCGGCCCGGACACCCTGCCGGACCGGCCGTACCAGATGGAGAACTCCTACAAGTTCCTCCACGAATACCGGAATTCCCTCCCCCTCGTCGCGATGGCCGTCCAGGAACCCGACATCAACGCCAAGGACCCCAGGACCGGAAAGCCGTACACCCGCGAACGGTTCACGGACTTCGCACACGACTACCTCGGTGCACGCCAGATGTTCTGGACCGTCGAAGCGGACTGGCTGCAGCGACCCGCAGCCTGACACCCGCACGGGTACGGCCTCCGGCCGGACGGCACCCGATATGCTTCGCCGACCACATTCAGCGACGTGACGATGGGGTGAATGCGATGCCTCTTGAGGGCGAGTACGAGCCGAGTCCGGCACAGTGGGTGCGCGATCAGGTCGAGTTGTACGAGAGTTCGGGCGGCACGCAGGGGACGACGCTCTGGGAGACGGGCCTGCCCGTCATCATCCTCACGACGCGCGGCGCGAAGAGCGGCAAGATCCGCAAGACTCCGCTGATGCGCGTGGAACACGAGGGTCGGTACGCGGCCGTGGCCTCGAAGGGCGGCTCCCCGCACCACCCGGTCTGGTACTTCAACGTCACCTCGGACCCGCACGTGGAGCTCCAGGACGGCGCTGTGCGGCAGGACATGACGGCCCGTGAGGTCACGGGGGACGAGAAGGCCGAGTGGTGGGAGCGCGCGGTCGCCGCGTACCCGCCGTACGCCGAGTACCAGGAGAAGACCGACCGCGAGATCCCCGTCTTCGTACTGGAAGCCGCGCGGGGCTAGCTCACCGGGGCCGCGTCACACGCCCGCCCGCGCCATCCGGCGCGGGGCCGAGACGGCACGCCCGCCCGGCCCGGCGGATGCGTCCACCCCGGCGGATGCGTCCACCCCGGCAGGTGCGTGCGGCCCGCCGGATGCGCCCGCGCCGTCGAGCAGGAGCGCGGCGACCGCCGCCGGGGCCTCGCGCATCGCGTTGTGGCCGGTCGGCAGGTCGTGGACGGTCCAGCCCGGGTCGGCGAGCAGCCGGCGGCGCTGCCCGGCGAAGGGCGTACGGTCCTCCCACGCCGAGCAGTAGACGAACTCGCGTCGGGGGACGGCGGCGTGGGCGCCCGTCAGGTGGACCGTCTGCAGGAAGGCGGCGAGCGGGTGCGGGCGGCGGCGCGGGTCGCCGTCCGGCCGCCACGGGGGGCGGACGGCGTAGCCGGTGACGGCGGCGCCGGCGACGAACGACTGCCGGCAGCCCTCGTTCATGAGGGACCAGCAGGACTCGCCGTCGCGCGGCACGCAGGCGTCCAGGTACACCAGGCGGGAGACCCGGCCGTCGGCGCGGTCAGCAGCAGCCGTGATCACCATTCCGCCGTAGCTGTGACCGACCAGCGTGACGTCCTCCAGGTCGGCCCGCTCCAGCAGACTGAGCACGTCGGCGGCATGGGTGTCCAGGTTGGCGGCGGCGACCACGGCGGGATCGTCGTGGGGGTGCAGGCCGGTCAGGGTCAGGGCGTGGACGGTGTGACCGGCCCGCTCCAGCAGTGGGACCACCGCCTCGAACGCCCAGGCGCCGTGCCAACCACCGGGAACCAGAACGAACGTCGCCATGGGACTTCTCCATCTCGCTGCTCGGCCGTGGCACCGGAGGCCACCGCTCACGACCAGAAGTCTGGTCGGGGCACGTCATGGCGTGCTACCGGTAGAGTGCCGACCGATGCCCGTTCCCCGCCAAGCCCGCCCGGAAGCCGGCGCCACGTCCCTGACCTGGCCCTCCGGCGGGCGTCACCTGTGGTCCTCCGGTGGCAGCAGCAAGGAACGGGTGCACGCGCGCGGGCACCTGGTGTACGCGGCCAGCGGCGTGCTGGTGCTGCACACGGAGAGCGGGACGTCGATCGTCCCGGCCAACCGGGTCGCCTGGACGCCGGCCGGATTCGCCCACCGCCACCGCGCCCACGGGGACACGGACATGCGGATCGTCTTCCTGCCACCCTCCCTGGCCCGGCTGGCGCCGGGGCGTCCGGCGGTGTTCTGCGTCTCCGGTCTGGCGCGGGAGGTCCTGCTCGCCCTGACCGGCCCACGCGGCGACGGAGGCCAGAGCGGAGGCCAGAGCGGAAGCCACACCGGAGGCCGAACCGGGGGCAACGGCAAGGACGAAGAGGGCGGCATCGAGGGCGGAGCGGTGCCCGGCTACGGACGCGCCGCGCGTCAGCGCCTGCTGCGGGTCCTGGTCGAGGAACTGCGCGAGGCGGACGAAGAACCGCTGCACCTGCCGCACCCGCGCGACGACCGGCTGCGGGCGGTCGAGCGGATCCTGTCCGGAACGCCCGCCGACGCCACCACGCTGGCCGGGCTCGGCCGGCAGGTCGGCGCCAGCTCCCGCACCCTGAGCCGGCTGCTGCGCGACGAACTCGGCATGACCTTCTACGAGTGGCGGACGCAGTTGCGCGTACACCACGCGCTCGTCCTCCTCGCCGAGGGCCACGACATCACCCACACCGCCCATGCCTGCGGCTGGGCCAACCCCAGCGGCTTCATCGCCGCGTTCACCGACCTCGTCGGCACGACCCCGGGCCGCTACCGGTCCGGCCACTGACCGGAAAAGCGCCTCGCACGCCGGGCCCACGCCACACGACGAATTGACGAACGATCAGGCCAATGCATGACGACGGCCCGCCGCGTGCAGAGAAGTTGCACGCAACGGGCCGCCGACAACGCGCCGTACGGGCGGGCTGCCCCCGCCCCGCGCGTCACCCACTCACACCTGCCACCGCAGAACCGACCGGCTCGGAGTCGAAGGTCCGGGCCGTCAACACGCCCTCCGGCGGGGCAGGTTGTGCAGTGCGGGTCAGCGCACGGTCACGGTGAACACGGGCGAGGCGGTGTCCCCGCTGATGATGCGCAGCTCGTTCAGGCCCTTGATGCCGAGCTTGACGCCGAGCGAGTAGGCGCCGTTGCGGTTGGTCTGCACGGAGGCGGGCAGGGAGACCCACTTGCCGTGCTGCTTCTGCTGGAGGGTGACCGTGCTGCCGGCCTTGAGGCCGCTGGTGGTGCCGGTGACCCGGAACAGCTGCCAGGCGTTCACCGAAGTGACCGACGGCTTGGCGGTGATGGAGGCGGACGCGGACACGGCGGCGGACGCCGGCGCGGCGGCGGAGGCGGTGTCGGAGGCGGGGGTGGAGACGACAACCGCGGTCGCCGTCGCGGGGAGGGCCGGCGTGGCCGCCATGGCGGTGCCCGCCGTTCCGACGAGCAGCGCGCCCAGGGTGACGACGGCGGCCAGGCGCAGGGAGTTCCGCTTGGAGACGATCACTGGTGGACCCCTTTCAGGGGAGGTGGTCGTTCGACCCGAAGCACGGTCGGTGCGATCGGGTGCTGTCATCAAGGAGGACGTCCCACCCGGCGCCACCGGTTGTGTGCGGAACGTCACTGTCATGTAACAGTCGCCCTGCCCGCCCGAACTCCCCAACCGGCAGTGCCGGTAAGCCCGTTCGAGCTCCCCCACGGCCTCCTCCCGACCCCCGGGCCCCAGCTTCCTCAGCCCTGCGCCGTGGGCCGGACGACGATCTCGTTGACGTCCACCCCGGCCGGCTGGTCGATCGCGTAGCGGACCGCTTCGCCGATCGCGGCGGCGGGGATCGCGATCCCCATCTGCCCCTCCACCGCCGCCCTGACCGCGCCGTCGCCGATCGACCCGGTCAGCTCGCTGCGGGTCAGGCCCGGGCTGATCACCGTCACCCGCAGCTCCCGGCTCTCCTGGCGCAGGCCCTCCGACAGGGCCCGGACGGCGTGCTTGGTGGCGCTGTACACGGCAGCGGTCGGATCGACCCGCAGCCCGGACACCGAAGCGATGTTGACGATGTGTCCGCCGCCCTGCGCCTGCATGATCGGCAGGACGGCCGCGATGCCGTGCAGCACCCCGCGCAGGTTGACGTCGATCATGCGGTCCCACTCGTCGGTCCGCAGGGCGTCCAGCCGCGACAGCGGCATTACACCGGCGTTGTTGACCAGGACGTCGACCCGCCCGTAGCGGTCATGGGCGGCCGTCACGAAGGACCGCACGCCGGCCGGATCGGTCACGTCCAGCACGTGCGGGAGGGCGTTGCCGCCCCCCGCCCCGATGGACTCCGCGAGGGCGGCGAGTCGTCCGGCGCGCCGCGCCCCGAGCACGACCCGGTGGCCGTCGGCGGCGAGCAGTCGGGCGGTGGCCTCGCCGATGCCGCTGCTGGCACCGGTGATCAGGACCACCTTCGATCCGGGGACGGTGGACGAGCGGGGCACGGTGATCCCTCCGGGACGGTTCGGACCGGGGGTCCGCCGGTCCGTCGCCACCAGGATGTTCCGAGTCGCGCGGATGCGGCAGGACGGGTCTTCCTGGGTGCGCCGCACCCAGGAACGGGCGACGTACGATCCCGCCATGAACCGCTACGAACTGGGCGAGTTCCTGCTGGCGCGCCGCTCCCGGCTCAGCCCGGCCGACGTGGGGCTGCCGACCTCCCGCAGCCGCCGGGTGAGCGGACTGCGGCGCGAGGAGGTCGCCGTCCTGGCGGGGGTGAGCGCCGACTACTACACCCGGCTGGAGCAGGGTCGCGAACGGCACCCTTCCGGCCAGGTCGTCGACGCCCTCACGCGGGCCCTGAACCTCGGACCCGACGCCTGCTGGCACGCCTACCGTCTCGCGGGGCTGGTGCCCAACACCCCCTCCCCCGGCCAGGACGCGGAGGACACCACGGGCGCGACGGGCGCGACGGGCACGGCGGGCGCGGACAGCGAGGAGCGGGTCGCACCGGAACTGCTCCTCCTGATGGACGCCTTCCCGTCGGCGGTCGCGTACGTGGTCGGCCGACGGCTGGACGTCCTCGCCTCGAACGCACGCGCCGACGTCCTGCTCTCGCCACTCGCGGACCGACGCGGGATGGTCCGCACGCTGTTCCTCGACCCGGCCGCCCGGGAGTTGTTCGCCGACTGGCCGGACGTGGCCCGCGACACCGTCGCCGCGCTGCGGCTGGCGTACGGCCAGGACCGGCACGACCCCGGCACCGCCGCCCTGGTCGACGGACTGCGCGCGGACAGCGAGGAGTTCGCGGCACTGTGGGAGCGCCAGGACGTCGGCCGACTGGGGAGCCGACGCAAGACCTTCCGCCATCCGCGGGTGGGGCAGCTGACGCTCACCTACCAGACCTTCGACGTCCAGGCCGCGCCCGGCCTGCACCTCCTGGTCGGCACGGCGCAGCCGGGCACCCCCGACGCGCTGCGCCTGGCCCGGCTCCTCCCGCCGCCGACCGCCTGACGCACCCGCCGGGCGCCCCCGCCGGGCACCTCCGGGCAGCGCGAAGGCCCGGTCGGCGCTGCCGGACCGGGAGTTGACGCCTGTGCGCCCTTCCACCACTCTTCCACTAATCGAATAGTGAAAGGGTACTTTCTCGATGCCCGTCGCCTTCGCCCCGCTCGACCCATCGAGCCCATCGAGCCCATCGAGCCCATCGAGCCCGCAGAGCCCGCCCCGCCCGCGCCAACGCCTTCGCCCCACTCGCCTCCTGCACGCCGTCCCACTCCCGCTCCCCCGCCACCCCGCCGTCCTGGCCTGGGGCCTGGCCGCCGTCTTCGCCGCGCTCTACACCTGCGTCGGCGTCAACCGCCACCGGCGAGGCCTCACCAAGGCCTACGACCTGGGGATCTTCGAGCAGGCCGTCCGGGCGTACGCCGACGGCCGGGCGCCGATCGTGCCGCTCAAGGCGCCCGGCTACGACCTCCTGGGCGATCACTTCCACCCGCTGCTCGCCGTCCTCGCCCCCGCCTACCGCGCGTTCCCGAGCCCGCTCACCCTGGTGGTCGCCCAGGCCCTGCTGATGGCGCTGGCCGTCGTCCCGCTCACCCGCTGGGCACACCAGGTGGCCGGGCCGCGGGTGGCACTGCTGGTCGGCTGCGCCACCGGGGCCTCCTGGGGGATCGTCCGAGCCGCGGCGGACGACTTCCACGAGATCGCGTTCGCCGTCCCGCTGCTCGCCTTCGCCGCCACCGCGCTCGGCCGGCGCCGACCACTCGCCGCCGCACTCTGGTCACTGCCGCTGCTGCTGGTGAAGGAGGACCTGGGGCTGACGGTGGCCGCCGTCGGCCTGCTGATCGCCCACCAGGCCCGGCAGGACCGACGCACTCCGCTGCCCGGACTCGCCCTCGCCGTCACCGGTGTCGCCGCGACCGCGCTCACCCTGCTCGTCGTCCTGCCCGCCTTCAACCCCAACGGGGGCTTCGACTACTGGCAGCAACTGGACGCCGGCGGCGGGCAGGCGGCCCCGCTCTGGACGCTCCCGCTCCGCCTCGGCTGGCCGCCGATCAAGTGGCTGCTGCTGTTCCTGCTGGCCGCCACCACCGGCTTCCTCGGCCTGCGCTCACCGCTCGCCCTGCTCTGCGCACCCACCCTGGCCTGGCGGCTGCTCTCGACCAACCCGCACTACTGGGGCGTCAGTTACCACTACAGCGCGGTGCTGATGCCGATCGCGTTCGCCGCCCTGGTCGACGCCGTCCGGCGCGCCCGCGCCCGCGCCAGCGCCCGTGCCACCGAAGCCGACACCGGCACGGACACGGGCCCGGCACCCGCCACCCCCCGCCGGGTCCGGCGAGCCCTCGCCGTGACCGCACTGGTGACGGTCGTGACGCTGCCGCTCTACCCACTGCACGAGGTGGTGATGCCCGAGGCCTGGCGCACCTCGCCCCGGCTCACCGAGACCCGGGCGATGCTCCGCCTGATACCCGACGACACCACCGTCGCCGCCTCCAACCGGCTGGCCGCCCAGCTGACCGGTCGGGCGGAGGTCACCCTGGTGTGCCAGGACCCGGTCGGCCCCGGCCCGGACTGGGTCGCCGTCGACCTGCGCGATCCGAGCGTGCAGTCCCCGTGCGCCACCGCCGCCACCGCCCGCATGCTGGCCGCCTACCAGAGCCGGGGCTACCACCGACTGATCGACCGGGACGGCCTGCTGCTCCTCAAACACCCCTGATCGACCCGCCGCCCGCTCGGTCGCTCAGCCTGCCGGTCGGTCGGCATCACGATTGTCCATGGAAAGGTGCCGTCATGCCGCTGAAAGCCCTTGCCTGCTGCCGTCCGGATGATGAGGTGGACCCGTGATGAACCACCATGACGTCCAACCCGTCAGCCCGTTGACACTCACCTGGGTTCACCGGCAACTGGACCCGGGCGAACGGATCGTCGGTACCGAAGTGCTGCACGGCGGCATCACCGCCGACGTGCGGAGGCTGACCGTCGCCACCCGGGGCGGAGGCACCCGTGACCTGGTCCTGCGGTCGTTCGTCGACCCGTTCTCCGTGGAGCGCGCCGAGGACTGGCTGAGCAGGGAGGCCGGCGCCCTGACGCTGCTGGCGGGGACCGGTGTGACGGCTCCCGGGTTGGTCGCGGTCGATCCGACCGCCGCGCACTGCGCGTACCCGTCGCTCCTCATGACACATCTGGCGGGCCGAACGGTCCTTGAGGACGAGGGACTGGAGACGCGCGTCCCGCTGCTGGCCCGGAAGCTCGTGGCGATCCACGCCTTGCGCCCCGCCGAGCGGCCCCGGGAGTACGAGGCGTTGACGACCGCCGACACCGTCGTGGTGCCGAAGGGCGCCGACGCGGCGGCATGGGCCGCGGCGATCGACGTGATCCGCAGGCCCGCGCCGCGCTACGAAGGGCGGTTCCTGCACCGGGACTTCCAACCCGGCAACGTGCTGTTCAACGCCCCGCCCGACGCACCGTCCGAAGCGCCGCCCGACACACCGTCCGACGGGCCGTCCGACGCGCTGCCCGCAAGGTCAGCGGGTACGCGGATCACCGGCGTCGTCGACTGGGCCGCCACCTCCTGGGGTCCGGCGGACCTCGATGTGGCGCACTGCTCCACCAATCTCGCGCTGCTGCACGGCCCGGCCTGGGGGCAGCGGTTCGCCGAGGCGTACGAGGAGGCCGGCGGGGAGCTGGCCGCGGCCGCGAGCGAGCGACTGTACTGGCAGGTGCGGGACCCCCTCGCCTGTTCGGAGGAAGTGCGGCTGGTGGCGCGGGCATGGCGGGATGCGGGGAGGGCTGCGCTGACGACGCGAGCCGTGGAGGAACGGCTGGATGCCTACGTCACCGCCCTGATGGGCGTGTTGGGCTGAGCCGAGGCGGTCCGGGGCCCGACGTCCCGCACGAATGTGCCCCCGTCCCGGCTTGACCTGCGGGCCACCGTGGTCCACCATTCCACTATTGAACTAGTGAAAGGCCGCAACGGGTGTGATCGAGTACCGCATCGATCGGCGCAGCGGGGTCTCCACGTACCAGCAGATCGTGCAGCAGACCAAGCAGGCCCTGCGACTGGGGATGCTGGAGCCCGGGGACAAGCTGCCGACCGCCCGCGAGGTGGTCGAACTGACCGCCATCAACCCCAACACCGTGCTCAAGGCCTACCGCGAACTCGAACGCGAGGGACTGGTCGAACCCCGCCCGGGGCTCGGCACGTTCGTCCGGCGTTCGCTCGCCCGGCCGGAGGCTGCGGCGGACGGACCGCTGCGCGCGGACCTCGTCGGCTGGGTGGACCGGGCCCGCGAGGCCGGGCTGGAACGCGAGGACATCGCCGCACTGATGGCGTCCGCGCTGGAGCAGCGCTTCGACGCCGGGGTTCCGCCGACGCCACCGAACTGACCCACACCGGAACGCACGCCGGAACGCACGCCCGACATGCACGCCCGACATGCACGCCCGAGCCGGACTCCGGAAACGGATTTCGGAAGCGGGCACCGGAAACAGGCACCGGAAACGGGCGGCCGGCCGCATCGAACAACCACACACCACAGCCGTACGCCGGGCCGCCCGGCAGCACCGAACCGAGAACAGTGGGGGGACCGGGTGAACGACCCGACAACCGTGACTCCGGCGTTGGAGGCCGCCGGGCTGGGCAGGCGGTACCGGGGCGAATGGGCCCTGAAAGCCTGCGACTTCACCGTCCCGACCGGACGGATCTGCGGGGTGGTCGGCCCCAACGGCGCGGGCAAGAGCACCCTGCTCTCCCTCGCCGCCCGCCAACTCACTCCCACCGAGGGTGAGTTGCGAGTGTTCGGCGCGACCGCCGACACCCGTGAGGAGCGCGCCAGGGTCGCCTACGTGGCACAGGACAAGCCGCTCTACCCGGGACTCACCGTGGCCGAGACCCTCCGGATGGGCCGCGAGCTCAACCCGGTCTGGGACGAGGAGACCGTCGAACAGATCGTCGAACAGGGCGAGTTGCGCCTCAGGACCCGGATCGGCTCGCTGTCCGGCGGGCAGCGCACCCGGGTCTCGCTGGCACTCGCCCTCGGCAAGCGCCCCGACCTGCTGCTGCTCGACGAGCCGATGGCCGACCTCGACCCGCTCGCCCGGCACCAGCTCATGGGCACCCTGATGTCGGCCGCCGCCGAGCGCGGCACGACCATCGTGGTGTCCTCGCACATCCTCCCGGAGCTGGACGGCGTCATCGACCACCTGCTGCTGGTCCAGCGCGGACGGATCCGGCTCTCCGGCGACCTGGACGACATCGTCGCGGGGCACCAGCTGCTCACCGGCCCCGCCGGGGGCGCCGACCTCCCGCCCGGCCTGGTGGTCGAGCAGCGGTCCGCCGGCCGCCGACTGACCGCACTGGTGCGCACCGGCGAGCCACTGGACGGTCCCTGGGAGAGCGAACGGCCCAGCCTGGACGAGCTGCTACTCGGCTACCTCCGTGCCCCGGCCGAACCGAACCCGACCAGGCCCACCCCGACCGAGCCCGCGCCGACCGAGCCTGCCCCGGGCACCACCGGCACCACCGGCACCACCCCGGCGAACGACGAGAAGGCAGCATGAGCACGGACGTCCTGACCGACCCCGCGAAGCCCGCCCCCGCCCCCGGGTCCGCCACCCCGGACCGGTCCGGAACCCCCCGGCTGCGCGGCCTGCTCTGGCTGACGTGGCGTCAGAATCGGCTGCTGCTCTGGGTCCTGGTGGCAGTGCTGGTCCTGCTGGCGGCCGACCTCCTGTGGATCCACGTCGTCGCCCAGCACATCACGGGCGTGCTGCGGCGGACGGGCTGCTACAGCCCCGAGAGCTGGGACAGCAACAAGTGCTGGATCCTCCTCTCGCCGATCAACCGACCGAACTTCTGGTTCGTCTCCGTGCTCCAGCCGGTGGTCACCGCCGTCCCGCTGTTGATCGGCGTGTTCATCGGCGCACCGCTGCTGGCCCAGGAGCACGAGCGCGGCACGATCCGGCTGATCCGCGCCCAGTCCGTCAGCCCCGTGCGTTGGATGGCCGCCCGCCTCGCGGTGCCCGGCCTCGCCGTCCTGGCCGTCACCGGCGTGCTCACCTCGCTGATGACCTGGGTGTGGTGGACGGACATCGTGCACGGTCCGGCCGCCTTCGACCCGCCGTTCCAGTTCTTCACCTACCCGGCCCTCGGCATCGCGCCGGTCGCCTGGTCCCTGTTCGCGCTGGCCCTGGGCGTCCTGGTCGGCCAGGTGCTGCGCCGGACGCTGCCCGCGATGTTCCTCACCGGCGCCCTGGTCACGGTGACCCACGGCCTGGTCCGCTGGGCGCGCCCGTCCTTCTACCCCACCGTCGACGTCGTGGCCCCCCTCCGGGCCATGCAGCCCACCAACGCGTGGCTGGTCGACACGAAGACCGTCCTGCCCGACGGCAGCCGGGTCGACTCCGTCGCGTGCATCGAGACGCATCGGTGCGACGGGGCCACCGGCACCTGGCTGAGCTACCACCCCTCCTCCCACCTCGTCCCGGTCCAACTCGTCGAGGCCGGAATCCTGTTGGCGCTCACCGCCCTCGCCCTGACGGCAGCCTTCCGCCTCGTCCGCCGGTAGCCCTCCGGCACCGCGCCGACAGCCGTCCGACACCTCGCCGCCAGTGCCGCGGGGCCGGGCACCACCCCCCTCCCCACCTGCGGCGCACTTGACGAAAGGTTGACCTGTTCACGGCAGATAGTTGACGACCGGCGCCCCTATGGTCGGCCCATGCCCTCACAGCCCATCAGGCCGACCGCCCTGCCGGTCCTGCCCTACCGCAAGCCCACCCGCGGCCGGGACTACTGGGTCCTGGACAACGTCCTGCCCGACCCGGACGCCGTCCGCGAACGCGTCCTGGCCCGCGGCGACTGGACCGAGGGCTACCCGTACCGCCCCGAGACCTGGCCCGGCCTGCGCACCATGCCCGGCCTGGAACCGGACGAGCTGGCCCGGGTCGAGGCCCAGGTCCGCAAGGCCACCGGCGCCTCCCGGCTCTGGGTGCAGAGCACCCCCGGCGGCGGCACGCTCAACCACAACTGCGTCCAGGTCGTCGGCGCCGGGGAGTCGGAGTCCCGCCCGCACACCGACTCCCGCGCGCTCTGCCGCTATGCCGCCGTGCTCTACCTGAGCCCCGGCGCCCCCAAGGACGCCGGCACCAGCTTCTACCGCCAGCAGTTCCCCGGCGGCCGCCTCGGGGGCAACCTGGTCAACGCCCCGCACAACAACCTGGTCGAGGCACTCGGCACCCGGCACGTCCCCGCCGACCACTTCACCGAGGACGTCCGGGTCCCCAACCGCTACAACCAACTCCTCCTCTACCACGCCAACCTGATCCACAGCGCCACCGAGTACTACGGCGCGGAACTGGCGGACCGCCGGATGACCGCCGTGTTCTTCTGGATGGCCTGATGGCTGGCCTGATGGCTGGCGTGGTGGATGGCCTGACGGACGGCCTGGTGGATGGCCTGACCGGCTGACCACGCCGGGCCGGGACCCCGCGGACCGGTTCGAGCGGCGCCCGCCCGGGGACGCTCCCCGCATGAACCCCGACGCCGTACCCCCCACCGAGACGGTCCGCCCCGACTGGGCCGCCATCGACCGGCTGCCCACCGCCGACCTGCTCCGCCTGATGAACGCCGAGGACCGCACCGTCCCCGCGACCGTCGCCGGACAGCTGGCCCGGATCGCCGCCGTGGTCGACGCGGCGGCGGCGAGGATGGCGCGCGGCGGGCGGCTGGTCTACGCCGGGGCGGGCACGGCCGGGCGGCTCGGGGTACTGGACGCCGCCGAGTGCCCGCCGACCTTCGGCACCGACCCCGGGCTGGTGGTGGGCCTGATCGCGGGCGGCCGGAGCGCCGTGACGGAGGCCGCCGAGGGCGCCGAGGACCGCACCGACCTCGCCGAGGCCGACGTGGCGGCGCTCGCCCTGACCCCGGACGACACCCTGGTGGGCGTCTCCGCCTCGGGCCGCACCCCGTACGCGCTCGCCGCCGTGGGCGCCGCCCGGGCGGCCGGGGCACTGACCGTCGGGCTGGCCTGCAACCGCGGCTCGGCGCTGGTGGCGGCGGCAGAGCTGGGGATCGAGGTGGAGGTCGGCCCCGAGGTGCTGGCCGGCTCCACCCGGTTGAAGGCGGGCACCGCGCAGAAGCTGGTGCTCAACATGCTGTCCACGGCGGTGATGATCCGCCTCGGCCGGACGTACGGAAACCTGATGGTCGATCTGCGGGCCACCAACGTCAAACTCCGCGAGCGCGCCCGCCGGATCGTCGCGGAGGCCACCGGCGCCAACGCCCCGACGGTCGACCGCGCCCTCACCGCCACCGACGGCCGGACGAAGGACGCCGTCCTGCTGCTGCTCGCCGACGTCGACGCACCCACCGCCGCCCTGCTCCTCACGGCCTCGGCCGGACGGCTCCGCGACGCCCTCGAACTCGCCCGCCGCCAGGCCCCGTTGCCCGGCCCGGACCCGCTGGAACCCGGCAGGGCCTGACCGGACGGCCACGACCACCTCACGAGGGGAACACAGGGTCCCCGTCCTCGCCGGTCCACGGCCACCGGTCCGGCTCCCGGCCGAGGGCCCGCCAGACGGCGTGTGCGGCGGCGAACTTCACGTCACCGGGGCCGGTGTCCGCCGGGGCCGTGACGATCTCCACGACCGAGACGAGGACGCCACGGGCCTCCTCGGGCAGCCGCATCAGCGCGTACCGGGCGCCGTCCCGCGCCTCCTCCCGGAACCGTTCCGCCTCCGCGCAGCCGGCGCCCACCGCGATCCCGAAGGACGCTCCGCGCCCGCCGGACACCTCGGCGACGACCCGCACCGCCGGTCCGGCGGCCGCAGCGACGTGCACGGTCACCTGGGCGTAGCGCGACCATCGAGCGGTCTGGCGCGACAGCCGGTGGGTACCCTCCACCGTTCACCCCCCGATCAGCACAGGAACCGGACCGGGAACCCGAATCCGCACTACCCCAGCCGCAGGTCCGCGGCCGCCACGACCTCTCCCAGCCGCGGGAAGTCCAGCTCCACCGAGGCCCGGTGCTCCGCCTCCGTCAGCCCGGCCATCGCGTCCTCGACGAACACCAGCCGGTAGCCGTGGTCGGCGGCCGCGCGGGCGGTCGACTCCACACCGAGGTTGGTCGCGATCCCGGCGAGGACGAGCGTCTCCACGCCCCGGGCCTGGAGCAGTTCGTGCAGTCCGGTGCCCTGGAAGGCGCCGATGGTGCGCTTCACCACCACCTCGTCGGCCGCCGCCTCGACCTCGGCCACCAGCCCGCTGCCGGGCGGCTGTTCGGCGACGCCCGGCCGCTCGACCCGCACCGCGACGACCGGGGCGCCGGCCGCGCGGAAGTCCTCCGCCAGGCGCAGCGAGGCCGCCACGACCTCCGGGCCGGAGTGCGGCGCGAGCTGGTTGGCGACGATCCGGTCCATCAGGTCGATCAGGACCAGGGCCGTGCTGCGGGGGTCAAGGGTGGTCATGGCGCTCACGCTAGCCCATCGCCCACGGCACCCGAACCCTCCGCCGCCTCCCGGGCGATCTCCACCCGGAAGCCCTCCACCAGCACCCGCAGCCCGTAGTCGAAGTCGGCGTCGTGGTCGGTCATCCGCAGCACGTCGGCGGCCTCGCTCAGCAGCGGCAGCTCGCGCAGCGCCTCGTCGGGGAAGGGCGGCCGGGTGCGCTGCGCGGCGTCCTGTCGCCAGGCCTGTTCCTCGGTGACCCAGCCCATGATGTAGCGGTCGACGGTCAGCAGCAGTCGCAGTGCGGTGCGCGGGCGCAGCCCGGCCCGGCACAGCGCGCTCAACTGGGCCTCGACTGCGGGTAGTTCGTCCTCGGTCGGCAGGGTGCCGGCGTGCACCCGGGCGCCGTCGCGGTAGGCCAGCAGGGCGTTGCGCTTGGCCCGGGCGTCGGCGGCGATCCAGTCGGGCCAGTGCTCCGGGTCCGGCTCGCGGTCGGGCGGGAGGGCCTCGGCGAGCATCGCCTCGGCCATCAGGTCGAGCAGTTCCCGCTTGTTCTTGAAGTGCCAGTACAGCGCCGGTGACTGCACGCCCAGCTCGCGGGCGAGCCGGCGGGTGCTGAGCCCGTCGATGCCCTCCTCGTTGAGCACGCGCAGCGCGGTGCGCACCACTTCGTCGCGTTGCAGCGCCATCCGATCGGCCTCCCGTAATCCGCTTGCGGGGCCACCTTATCGCCGCTAAGTTCCGACCCGGACTTTATCAGTGATAAGGACGCAATGACCGCCACGACAGCCACCGCCACGACAACCACTGCCGCGACGACCACCCACCCGACACCCGAGGACCCCGCATGACCTCAGGAACGGACCGCCGCCGGTCCCGACTGCTCCCCGACACCACCCCGTGGCGCACCTCCCGGGACTTCCGCCTCACCTGGACCTCCGGCACGGTCACCCTGCTCGGCTCGGTCTTCACCATGACCGCGATCCCGCTCCAGATCGCCGACCTCACCGGCTCACCGCTCGCCGTCGGAGCCGTCGGAGCGGTGGAACTCGTACCCACCGTCCTGTTCGGCCTCTACGGAGGCGTGCTCGCCGACCGCGCCGACCGCCGCACCGTCGCCCTGGCCTGCGAAGTCGCCCTGGCCGTCCTGAGCGCCCTGCTGCTGGCCAACGCGCTGCTCGGGGCACCCGCCGTCTGGCCGCTCTACCTGGCCGCCGGCCTGGCGGCGGCCGTCCAGGGCATCCAGCAGCCCTCGGTGGAGGCGATGGTCCCGCGCTTGGTGCCGCCGGACCAGCTGGTGGCGGCCGGGGCGCTGCTCTCGCTGCGCTGGAGCATCGGCGGCGTGGCCGCGCCGGCCGCCGCCGGACTGCTGATCGCGACCAGCGGGGCCCCGGCCGCGTACCTGGTCGACCTGGCCACCTTCCTGCTGTCCATCGCCCTGCTCGCCCGGGTGCGGGCCGTCCCCTCGGAGCGGGACGCCGAGGCGCCGCCGCTGCGCGACCTCACCGAGGGCGTCCGCTACGCGGCCCGTCGGCCCGACCTGCTGGGCACCTACCTGGCCGACCTCGCCGCCACCGTCTTCGCCCTGCCCACCGCCCTGTTCCCCTTCCTCGCCGGGGAGCTGGACGCGACCTGGGCGCTCGGGCTGCTCTACTCGGCGTCCGCTGCGGGCAGCCTGCTCGCGGCCGCCACCGGCGGCTGGACGGAGCGGGTGCACCGGTACGGACGGCCGGTCCTGTTCTCCGCCGCCCTGGTGGGCGCGGCCACCGCCGCGGCCGCCGTCGCCCCGGGGCTGTGGGCCGTGCTGCTCTGCCTGGCCGTCGCGGGCGCCGCCCACTGGATCGGCGACACCTTCCGCAGCGCCCTGTGGAACCGGTCCATCCCGGACGAGCTGCGCGGCCGCGCCGCCGGCCTGGAGCTGCTGATCGGCTCCGCCGGACCGGCCCTGGGCGACCTCCGGGCCGGCGGCCTCGCCGCCCGGCAGGGCATCCGGGCCGCCCTGGGCACCGGCGGCCTGCTCTGCCTGGGCAGCAGCACCCTGCTCGCCGCGGCGCTTCCGGCGCTCTGGCGCTACGACCAGCGCACGCCTGCCACGGAGGCCGGGGCCCGCCCCACGCCGTGAGGGCGGGCGACACCCCCGGCCCGCACGCCCACTCCGCCAGGTCCACGTCAAGCGAACTCTTGCCCCGCCCGCATTGACTGACGCTTTGTCAACAATTCACCATCCCCTGTCTACCCGCATAGATCCGCCGCTGCTGACATGGACACACACCGCCCGGCAGCCCGTGCCGGGCCCGTGACAGGGAGCTCCCCCATGCTTCGCGCCCACCGACTCGCCCCCGCCGTCGCCACCGCGGTGCTCGCCGCGGCCGCCCTCGCGACCGCCGGCACCGCGCACGCCGCCCCCGCCTCCACCTCCGCCGCGCACACCCGCGCCGCCCTCGACGCCACCTGTTCGCAGGCCTACCTCCCGCTGCCCGACCCCGCCTGCACCCCGGGCGCCACCAACCCGGACGTCACCCAGGACACCATCGACTCCACCATCTGCGTCCCGGGCTACAGCACCTCGATCCGCCCCTCCACCAGCTACACCAACCGCTTGAAGGTCCAGCAGATCGCCCAGTACGGCTACGAGGACACCAGCACGGCCGACTACGAGGAGGACCACTTCATCCCGCTGTCCCTCGGCGGCCACCCCACCGACCCGCACAACCTCTGGCCGGAGCCGCACTACGCCACCGGCCCCAGCGGCCAGGGCTCCACCGACAAGGACGCCGTGGAGTACAAGCTCTACCGCGCCGTCTGCAACCACCAGGTGGACCTGGTGCCCGCCCAGCAGGCCATCGTCACCGACTGGACCACCGCGCTGTCCGTCCTCGGCCTGGGCTGACGCCCGACCGTCCGGCGCGGGCTCCGCGCGTCACAGCGTGAGGGCCCGCGCCTCACAGCGTGAGGGCCCGCGCCTCACAGCGTGAGGGCCCGCGCCGACGCCCGTACCGGGGAAAGGAGTTCGGTCCGCCCGCGCAGGTAGCGGTCCACCGCCGCGGCCGCCGCCCGGCCCTCCGCGATCGCCCAGACGATCAGCGACTGGCCCCGCCCGGCGTCCCCCGCGACGAACACCCCGTCGGCGGCGGTGCCGAACCCGTCGTCCCGCTCCAGCGTCCCCTCCGGCCCGATGCCCAGCCCGAGTTGGGCGTACAGCGGCTGGTCCGGCTCCGGCCCGCCGAAGCCCAGCGCGAGCAGCGCCAGTTGCGCCGGGAGCACCCGTTCGGTGCCCGCCCGGGGGCCGCGGTCGCCCGGCTCCGCCTCGGCGTAGCGGACGGCCGCCAGCCGCCCGTCCGGCCCCGGCTCGAACCCGAGCGTGACCGCCGCGAACACCCGCCCGCCGGCCGGGGACGACCGGCCCTCCTCCCCCGACGACGCCCGCTCCTCGCCCGACAACGACAACGACAGCGACGACGCCCCCGCCCGCCCCGCCAACTCCTCGTGCGAGGTGCTCTCCCGGTACACCTTGGGGTGGACCGGCCACGGCTGCCCCGGCTCGCGCCGCTCCGGCGGACACGGGTTGATGTCCAGCTGGGTCACCGAGGCCGCACCCTCGCGCAGCGCCGTCCCCAGGCAGTCGGAGGCGGTGTCCCCACCGCCGACGACGACCACCCGCCGCCCCCGCGCGGACAGCGGCGAGACCGCCCGGTCCCCCTCGTCCACCCGGTTCGCCCAGGTCAGGTACTCCATCGCCGGGTGCACTCCGGCCAGCTCGCACCCGGGCACGGCCGGCACCCGCCAGGCACCGGCCCCCACCGCGACCACCACCGCGTCGTACCCGGCCCGCAACTGCTCCCCGGTGACGTCCCGCCCGGCCCACACCCCGGTGCGGAACTCGGTGCCCTCGGCCCGCAGCTGCGCCAGCCGCCGTTCCAGCCGGTGCTTCTCCAGCCGGAACGGCGGGATCCCGTAGCGCAGCAGCCCGCCCGCCCGGTCGGCCCGTTCGTAGACGGTGGTGGCGTGGCCGGCCCGAGTCAGCTGCTGGGCGGCGGCCAGCCCGGCCGGCCCGGAGCCGATCACCGCCACCCGCCCGCCCGGTTCCGGCCGCTCGGGCGGCTGCGCCGCGTCCCAGCCCTCGGCCCAGGCCCGGTCGGCGATCGCCAGTTCCACGTTCTTGATCGTCACCGCGTCCCCGTCGATCGCCAGCACGCAGGCGCTCTCGCACGGGGCCGGGCAGAGCCGCCCGGTGAACTCCGGGAAGTTGTTCGTCGCCAGCAGCCGGGCGGCCGCGGCCCGCCAGTCCGCGTCCGCGACCAGCCGGTTCCACTCCGGCACCAGGTTCCCCAGCGGGCAGGCCGCGTGGCAGAACGGCAGCCCGCAGTCCATGCAGCGCTCCGCCTGTCCGCCCACCAGCGGCAGCAGTGCCCCCGGCCGGTACACCTCCCGCCGGTCCCCCAGCCGCTCCCGGGCGTCCCGGCGCGCCCGCTCCGCGCGCGGGGTGGTGAGGAAGGCCATCCGCTCTGCCATCGAGGCCTCCGGCGGGGCGTACCGAAACGGTCCGGCGGCCCGCCCGGCGGCACGCCACCGTGTGGCCACCGTACGCCCACGAAGCGGCGTGCGACACCCGCGCCGGCCGGGAATCCGTGCCCCGCTCTCCACTGCCGTGAGCACGCCAGGGAGAATCTCCCGCATGAGCCACACCGTGCTGATCGCCGAGGACGACCGCGCCATCCGCGACTCGCTCACCCGCGCCCTCACGCTGGAGGGCTACCGGGTGCGGATAGCCGCGGACGGCACCCAGACCCTGGCCGTCCTCGCCGAGCAGCGACCGGACGTCCTGGTGCTCGACGTGATGATGCCCGCGCCGGACGGCCTGGAGGTCTGCCGCCGGATGCGCGCGGCCGGCGACCGCACCCCGGTGCTGATGCTCACCGCCCGGGTCGAGATCCCGGACCGGATCGCCGGACTGGACGCCGGGGCCGACGACTACCTGGTCAAACCCTTCGACGTGGACGAGCTGTTCGCCCGACTGCGCGCCCTGCTGCGCCGCAACCCGCCCGCCGACACCCCCGAGGACGTCCTGACCGTCGCCGACCTGCGGGTCGAGCCGCCGGCCCGCCGGGCCTGGCGCGGCGGCGCCGAACTGGAGCTCTCCCGCACCGAGTTCGACCTGCTGGAGCTGCTCGCCCGGAACGCCGGCGCCGTCCTCGACCAGACCACCCTGTACGAGCGGATCTGGGGCTACGACTTCGGCCCGGGCTCGAAGAACCTCGCGGTCTTCATCGGCTACCTGCGCCGCAAGCTCGACCGCCCCGGCCTCACCCCGCTGATCCACACCGTCCGCGGCGTCGGCTACACGCTGCGCGAGCCGTGACCGGCCCGGCGGCCCGCCGCCCCCGGCTGCCGCGCCCCGGCCTGCGCACCACCCTCTCGCTCGCCTTCGCGGTGATGGCCGCCCTGGTCGCGGTGGTGATCGGCACGCTCGGCTACCACGCGGCGGCCGCGCTGATCCGCGACGACGAGTCGGACGACTTCAACTCGGCCGTCCACGCGGTCAGCGGCCAGGTGGACCGCCAGAAGCTGTTCCCGGGGGACTTCAACAGCCCGAGCGGGCTGAGCGAGCAGCTGCTGCACCCGATCAGGGTGACCGCCCAGGCCCTCGACTCGCACGGGGCGATCCTCCCGGGCACCGCGCACCTCGACCTGCCGACCACCGCGACCGACCGCGAACTCGCCCGCGCCGACGCACCCGCCCGCACGGTGATCGACGTGCGCCGGGTCGGCGGCCGGACCTGCCGGGTGGGCGTGGTCTCGCTCGGCGGCGGCCGGGGCGCCGTCCAGGTCGTGCTGCAACTCGACGACATCGAGGAGCTGTTGGAGGTGCTGCGGCACCAGATGGCGGCCGTGGTGGCCGCCGTCGTGCTGGTGGCGGGCGGATCCGGCTGGCTGGTCGCCGGGCGGATCACCGGCCGGCTGGTCCGGCTCACCGACGCGGCCGAACGGGTCGCCGCCAGCGGCCGCCTGGACGTCCCGGTGCCCGCCTCCGGCCGGGACGAGGTGGGCCGCCTCGGCCGCGCCTTCGACCGGATGCTGGTGCGCCTCGCCACCGCCAAGGAGAACCAGCGCCGACTGGTCCAGGACGCCGGGCACGAGCTGCGCACCCCGCTGACCAGCCTGCGCACCAACCTCTCGGTGCTGCCCAGCATCGACCGGCTGCCGCCCGCCGAGCGCACCGCGCTGCTCGCCGACCTGGCCGAGGAGGCCCGGGAGCTGACCCAGCTGGTGGAGGAGCTGGTGGCGCTGGCGGCGGACCGCAAGGCCGACGAGGACCCGGTCGAGGTGGTGCTGGCGGAGGTGGTCCGCTCGGCCGCCGCCCAGGCCCGCCGGCGCAGCGACCGGGAGATCACGGTGGTCACGGACGACACCGTCGTCATCGCCCACCCGGACGCGCTGGCCCGCGCGGTGGGCAACCTGCTGGACAACGCGGCCAAGTTCGACCCGGCCGGGACGTCCCCGATCGAGCTGGTGGCGCACGGCCTCCGGGTCGAGGTCCGGGACCGCGGTCCGGGCATCGACGCGACCGACCTCGACCGGGTCTTCGACCGCTTCTACCGGGCCACCGCGGCCCGCAGCCTGCCCGGCTCGGGCCTGGGCCTGGCCATCGTCGCCGAGGTGGCCCGCTCGCACGGCGGCACCGCCTACGCCGCCAACCGGTCCGGCGGCGGCGCGGTGATCGGCTTCACCCTGGGCGGCTGAGCACCCCCGAGCACCGCCCGAGCACCGCCCGAACGCCCCCCGAGCACGCCTCGGCCTCGGCCTCGGCACGCCGAACGGGCCCGGCGCGCACCAGGCGCACCGGGCCCGTTCGAAGGCCTGGTCGGCTCTCAGACCGCGGCGAGCAGCCCTCGCCCGAGCCAGTCGGCGTCGTCCTTCACGCCCGGCAGGACGAAGAAGTACCCGCCGCCGGTCGGCGAGATGTAGTCCACCAGCGGCTCGTCGATCAGCCGGGTCTGGGTGGCCTCGAACTGCCGCACCACGTCCTGCTGGTAGCAGCAGAACACCAGGCCCATGTCCAGGTTGCCCGCCTTGTCCACGCCCCGGTCGTAGTTGAAGCCGCGGCGCAGGATGCGCGAGTTGTCGGTGTCGGCGGTGCGCGGGTTGGCCAGCCGGATGTGCGCGTTGAGCGGGATCGCCTTGCCGTCCGGATCCTTGCCGTAGTCCGGCGCGTCGTTCTCCTGGTGCCCGTCCAGCGGCGCGCCGGTGTCGCGGCGGCGGCCGAACATCTTCTCCTGCTCGCTGAGCTTGACCCGGTCCCAGAACTCGATCAGCATCCGGATGATCCGGACCACCTGGTAGCTGCCGCCGGTCGCCCAGGCGGGCTCGCCGGCGCCGTCGGTGACCCAGATCAGCCGGTCGGTCTCGCGGGCCGAGGTGGTGTCCGGGTTGGCGATGCCGTCCTTGAAGCCGAGCAGGTTGCGCGGGGCGCCGTCCGGGCGGGAGGCGCTCTTGAAGCCGTCGATCCGCCAGAGGATCTGCAGCGCCCCGCGGGTGTGGCGGGTGATGTCGCGCAGCGCGTGCAGCACGGTGTCCTGCTGGTCGGCGCAGATCTGCAGCGAGAGGTCGCCGTGCAGTTCACCGGGCTGGAGGTTGTCGTTGGGGAAGGTCTTCATCGGCGTCAGCTTGACGGGCTTGGCCTTGGCGAGCCCGTAGCGGTCGTCGAACAGCGAGGCGCCGACGCCGACCGTGACGGTGAGGTTGTCGGTGGGCACGGTGGGGCCGAGGATGCCGCTGTCCGAGGGCGGGGCGCCGACGCCGAGGTCGGGCGGGGTGCCGCCGGCGGTGAGCAGGCGGATCCGCTCGGTCAGGGTCCTGAACAGGTCCTCCAGGCCCTTGCGGTCCTGGGCGATGACCTGGCAGGAGACGAAGGCGGCGAAGCCGGGGGCCGGGGTGACGACGCCGGCCTGGTGGGCGCCGTGGAACGGGACGGCCCCGTTCGCGGGCTGGTGGGTGTCCCCGGCGGCGGCCGGTTCGGCCCCGAGGGTGAACGCCCCGCCGGCCAGTACGGCGGCCCCGGCGCCCGCGCCGAGCGCGGCCCGGACGAAGCTGCGCCGGGCCGGACCGGCCGGGCAGCCGCCCTGGTCGGCGACCGACTCGGCGACCGGTGCGGCGGAGACGGCGGCAGCGGCGTGCGGGAACGGGCAGGAGCCGGCGGCTGCGGTGTGGTCGGTCATCAGGCGGCCTTCCGGATCTCGAGCAGGGCGGGGACGGGCGAGAGGTCTTCGAGCAGCTGGCCGGTGGCGCCGTTCAGCTGGCGGCGGGTGCCGTCGGGCAGCTTGTCGAGCGGGGTCCAGCCGTCGGCGGTGTGCGCCGCGGCGACGAGGTCCCCGACCCGCTTCATCCCGGCGTTGACCCGGACCAGCACCTGCGGGTCGCGCTCGTCGAGCAGCGGCTGGAGCAGGGTCAGCAGCTCCTGGGTGCCGGCCAGGTTGGCCTGGGTGGTGGCGAGGTTGGTGCCGCTGCCCATGTCGGTGTCGCCGGTCAGCTCGAACTGGAGGGTGTTCTCCAGGATCTCGTGGGCGCGCAGCGGGAGGTCGCCCGGGTCGAAGTCCTGGGTGGGGAAGTCGTGCACCAGCTTGGCGACGTTCTGGGCGAGCTCGTCGGCGACCGGCGTCAGGTCGGCGGCGGACTGGCCGTGCCAGAGGCCGTACTCCAGGCGCAGGAAGCCGGTGAAGCCCGGGTCCTGGGCCTTGTCGGCGTAGCCGTCGGCGCGGCCGTCGATCTTCTTGTCGAGGTCGGCGAAGGTGCCGTAGGCGGCGCCGAGCGAGGCGTACTGGAGGTGGGCGGTGAGCCAGTCGGCCTTGGCGGCGTTGAGGTCGCCGCCGTGCACGTCGGTCTGGATCTTCTGGGTCTGCGTCATCAGGGTCGCGAGGCCCTTGGTGACGTAGTCCTTGTAGCTGTCCAGCGGGGCCTTGAGGTCGTCCTCGGAGACCGGCTTGACGGCCTTGACCTCGGCGCCGCCGGAGACGTGCACGGTGGCGGAGGTGGCGGTGGTGCCGCCGGTGGGCACGCAGCGCCAGGCGTAGTCGCCGGAGCCGATGGTGGCGGTCAGCGCCCGGGTGGTGCCGGGGGCCAGGCCCTCGATCTCACCGTAGACCGCGCCGGTGCCCGGGTTGACCAGGTAGACCTCGGAGACCTTGTCGCCGCTGTTGTGCATCTGGAACACCTGCTGGCCCGGCTGGGGGGTGCCGAAGCCCTTGCCGCACTCCTTCTCGGAGACCGCGACGGTGGCGGAGCTGTCCTGCTTGCCGTCGCTGACGGCGATCACGGCGCCGGCCACCACGACCGGTACGGCGACCAGCGCGGTCGGCAGCACCCAGCGCGGCCGCCCGGTGCGCACCGGCTCGGCCTGCTCCGCGTCCGGCTTGCCCGCCGCCGCAGCGGTAGCGGCGGGGGCCGCGGCCGGAGCCGCCTTGCCGCCGCGCACGCCCTCGATGAACAGGGTCATCACGATGCTCAGGTAGGCGATGTAGCCGACGACCTGGAGGACCGTCATGGTGACGGTCAGGTTGAGGGTGCCCTGGACCAGCGTGGCGTACCAGGACGAGGCGTCCAGGTGCCCGCTCAGGTCGAAGGCGTACGTGCTGCCGCCGCCGACCAGCCCGGACTCCTGGAGGTCGCGCAGGCCGTAGCCGAGCACGCCCGCGGCGACCACGATCAGGCCGGCGCCGGTGAGGGTGAAGAACTTGGTGAGGTTCATCTTGAGGGCCCGGCGGTACAGGCCCCAGCAGAGCGCGACGGAGAGCAGCAGGCCGACGGCGGCGCCGATGATCGGCCCGGTGGACTCTCCGGCGGTGCGGGCGTTGGTCCAGAGGAAGAGCGAGGTCTCCAGGCCCTCCCGGGCGACGGCGAGGAAGCTGGTGAGCACCAGCGCGCCCGCGCCCATGGCCAGCGAGGCCTGGACCTTCTCCTTGATGTCGGCGGAGAGGGTGCGCGCGGAGCGGCGCATCCAGAACACCATCGCGGTGACGAAGCCGACCGCGATCAGGCTCAGCACCCCGCCGAACGCCTCCTGGGCGTGGCCGGAGAGGTTGGCGGCGGTGAAGGTGAGCACCGCGCCGAAGCTGAGGCTGAGTGCGACGGCCGCCGCGGCGCCCGTCCAGACCTGGGGGAGCCGGCCCTTCTGACCGGCCCTCACCAGCGTGGCCACCAGGATCGAGACGATCAGGCCCGCTTCGAGTCCCTCGCGCAGCCCGATCAGAAAGCTGGGAAACGCCTCATCCCACATGCAGCGGGCTCCTCCCCCGGGCCGCCCCGGGTCGTACCTGTTCTGGAGCGCACCGCCGCGGCAGCGGCGGCACGGCACGGCGAACGCCCCGGACACCGTGGTCCAGGGCGTTGCGCTTAGCTTAGGCAAACCTTAGAGGGACGGCGGTCAACTGCACCCCCCGTTCAGGTAAGGGTTCGGTATGAGAACACCCATGCGCCGGGCAACTCCGCAGGTCGGAGCCGTCGGGGCCGCCGAGGGGCGGACCGGTTCACCCCCACCACTGCTCGGGTGCCGCGTCGGGCCCGGGCTCCGGAGGGACCGTCACCGGTTCGGCGCAGCGCACCAGCAGCTCCCCCTCCTCCGTCCCCGTGACCAGGAAGCCCCGCTCCCGCAGGACGAGCGCGGCCGCCCCGCTCAGCGCCGCCCGCGCCGACCCGGAGGGCGGACCGTCCGCCTCCGCCCCCGGGGACCAGCCGACCGCCACCCCCTCGGGGTGACGGTCGATCGACAGCGGCGAGGTGCCCGGTGCGGTGTCGAACCCGGCGCGGGACAGGGCCTCGGTGACGGACTCGAGGAGTTCACGGTGATCCACCATTGGCGCAGCGTAGGCCCGGCCCCGCGCGGCGCCCGGACGCGGCACGCGCCGAAACGGTTCAGCTGCACCCGGGCGCAGCATCACCCCCGCCCGGCCCCGACCGGCGGCCAGCCGATCGGGCGTCAGGAACCCCCGTCCGGCCCGACACGAGCGGCCGGACGGCCCGATGGACGTGCACAGTCGGCCCCCTGCCGACAGCATGACAGAGTAAGCGCTCCATCACCCTGAGCAACGGGTCCAGTGAACCGCCCAGGTCCGCGCGCCGGTCCGCCCGGCGGACCCGTATCGAGAGGTCCCATGATCACAACACTTCGCCGGCCGGCGTCCTCGCCGACGGGCCTCCACGCCGGCACGCCGAGAACGCCGGGGAGCCCGTCGTGAGAACCGACCAGCAGTCGCAGCCGGGACCGGTGACCAGCACCCGCGCCAAACCGGCCAACAAGGCCGAAGCCCTCGCCGACTGGACCGACGGCCGGCTCGGCATCTACTCCCTCGCCAAGGCCAACCTGCGCAAGATCTTCCCGGACCACTGGTCCTTCATGCTGGGCGAGATCGCGCTCTACACCTTCGTCATCATCATCCTGACCGGCGTCTGGCTGACCCTCTTCTTCAACCCGAGCATGGGCGAGGTCGTCTACGACGGCTCCTACGTCCCGCTCAAGGGCATCCGGATGTCCGAGGCCTACGCCTCGACCGTCAACATCAGCTTCGAGGTCCGCGGCGGCCTGCTGATGCGCCAGATCCACCACTGGGCGGCCGTCGTCTTCATCGCCTCGATGCTGACCCACATGCTGCGGGTGTTCTTCACCGGCGCCTTCCGCAAGCCCCGCGAGATCAACTGGATCTTCGGCGCGCTGCTGCTGTTCCTCGGCATGTTCGACGGCTTCATGGGCTACTCGCTGCCCGACGACCTGCTCTCCGGCACGGGCATCCGCTTCATGGAGGGCGCGGTCCTGGCGGTCCCGATCGTCGGCACCTACCTGCAGTTCTTCATCTACGGCGGCGAGTTCCCGGGCACCGACATCATCCCGCGACTGTTCACCGTCCACATCCTGCTCATCCCGGGCATCATGGTGGGCCTGCTCGCGGCGCACCTGATCCTGGTCTTCTACCACAAGCACACCCAGTTCGCCGGGCCCGGCCGGACCAACGAGAACGTGGTCGGCATGCCGCTGATGCCGGTCTACATGGGCAAGGCCGGCGGCTTCTTCTTCCTGGTCTTCGGCGTGATCTCGTTCATGTCGGCGATCGCCACGATCAACCCGATCTGGGCGTACGGCCCGTACCGGCCCGACCAGGTGTCCACCGACGCCCAGCCGGACTGGTACATGGGCTTCTCCGAGGGCCTGATCCGGGTGATGCCGGGCTGGGAGATCAGCGTCTGGGGCGGCCACACCCTGAACCTCGGGGTGTTCATCCCGCTGATGGTCTTCCCGACCGTGCTGCTGGCCATCTGGTGCTGGCCGTTCCTGGAGGCCTGGGTCACCGGGGACCGCGGCGAGCACCACATCGCCGACCGCCCGCGCAACCACCCGGTCCGCACCGCGTTCGGCGTGGCCTGGATGGGCCTCTACCTGATCCTGCTGGCCGGCGGCGGCAACGACCTGCTGGCCACCCACTTCCACCTGTCGATCAACGCGATCACCTACGCCGTGCGGATCGGCTTCTTCGCCCTGCCGGTGGCGCTGTTCGTGATCACCAAGCGCTGGTGCCTGGGCCTGCAGCGGCGGGACAAGGAGAAGGTGCTGCACGGCCGGGAGACCGGCGTGATCAACCGGCTGCAGCACGGCGAGTTCGTCGAGGTGCACGCGCCGCTGCCGCAGGGCCGGCTGTACACCCTCACCTCGCACGAGCAGCCCGAGCCGGTCGAGCTGGCGCCCGAGGTGGACGAGAACGGCGTGGCCCGCCGGGCCGGCCTGTGGACCCGCACCCGGGCCAAGCTGTCCCGCGGCTTCTACGGCGAGGGCAGCCAGATCGCCAAGCCCACCGTCGAGGAGCACGAGGAGATCACCAGCGGCCACGGCCACCACTGACCGCGCTCCCGGCACGACCAGGGCCCGCTGCACCGGAAACGGCGCGGCGGGCCCTCGGCGTCGCCGGGCTCCCTCGGAGTCACCCGGGCCGGCCGGCCGTTCAGCCCCGCAGGGCCGCCGGGACGACGGTGAACAGCGCCGCCGCCAGGGTGACGGAGAGGCAGAGCGCCGCCCAGCGGGTGCAGATCCGGCGGCACTCCGCGCGGTAGCGAGCGGCCAGCCGGCGGCAGCGGTCGACGGCGCGGTCGACGACCTCCTCGGCGTAGCGCAGGCGGTCGGCGGCGTAGGCCCGCTCCAGGTCCTCCCGTTCGGCCTCCGGCAGCCAGGGGAACTGCGCGGCGAAGGCGCGGGCGTCGCGTTCGGCCGCCGCGACCTCGGCCTCCCAGGCCAGGAAGCCCTCGATGCGGGCGATCCCCACCCGGGAGTTCCTCCGGCCGCCGCCGGCCGCCCCGCCCTGGCGCGGGGTCCGCGCCCGCGGTGGACGCCGTCTGGCGCTCATGACCGCTCCTCACGTCCTGTCGGATCGTCCCGCCGGAATTCCTGCGCGGACGGGCTCCGGCGCCGAGTCGCTCCGCAACCACGCAACTACTACCAGCGACGAACCGCAGGTGGCGGGCGGCTCGCCACGACCCCGGACGCCCGAGAGAACTTGCGTGGCACGCACTATTGCGCACCACGCACCTTTAGCGGGACAGTGGTGCCATGACCGACGGAGAGCCCGGACTGCGGGAACGGAAGAAGGCCGCGACGCGGGAGGCGCTCAGCTGGGCGGCGCTCAGCCTGGCCGTGGAACGGGGACTGGAGAACGTCCGGGTCGAGGACATCGCGGCCGCGGCCGGGGTGTCCCCGCGCACCTACAACAACTACTTCTCCAGCAAGGCCGAGGCGATCGTCTTCCGGCACCGCAACCGGATCATGCGGGCCGCCGAGGCCCTGGCCACCCGTCCGGCGGAGGAACCGCTGTGGGAGGCGCTGTCCCAGGCCCTGGTCGAACCCTTCGACGGTGCCGAGGAGGAACCCGCCCCCGGGTGGGTCGCCGCCGTGCGACGACTGCTGCGCGAACCCTCGCTCCAGGCCGAGCTGTTCCGCGGCGGCGCGCAGACCAGGGCCGGGCTCACCGCCGCGATCGCCGCCCGCACCGGCACCGATCCGGACCGGGACCTCTACCCGAAGCTGGTGGCCGCGGCCGCGCTCTCCGCGCTGCAGGTCACCAACGAGCACTACCTGGTCGCCGACCCGGTGGTGCCCTTCAAGCCGCTGTTCGCCGAGGCGCTGCGCCAACTCGCGGCCGGGCTGCCCGATCCGTCCGCCCGGTGAACCCACCACACCCCTGGGGGAATTGACATGACCAACGAGGTCGTCATCGTCGGCGCCGGCCCGGTCGGGCTGTTCCTGGCCTGCGAACTGACCCTGGCCGGCGTCCGGCCCGTGGTCCTGGACCGGCTGCCCGAGCGCTCCGGCGAGCAGAAGGCCAACGGCCTGGTCGGGCAGGTGCTCCGGCTGCTCGACCACCGCGGCCTCCACCGGGCGCTCAGCGGCGCCGCGGGTGCGCCGCGGCCCGTACCCCGGTTCGTCTTCGGGGCCTTCCCGCTGGACCTGCACCGGCTCGACGGCAATCCGCTGCACGCCCTGCCGATCCCGCAGCACCGGATCGAGGCCGTCCTGGAGGAACACGCCCTCGCACTGGGCGTCACGGTCCTGCGCCGGTGCGAGGTCACCGGCTTCACCCAGGACCGGGACGGGGTCACCGTGGACCTCCACGGGCCGGACGGCGCACGGCAGTTGCGCACCCGCTACCTGGTCGGCGCGGACGGCGGCCGCAGCACCGTCCGCAAGCGCGCCGGCATCGGCTTCCCCGGCGTCACCTCACCCGACCCGGTCTCCCGGATCGCCCACGTACTGCCGCCCGAGGGCCTGCGCACCACCGACGACGGCAAGCTCCTGCTGCCCGGCTGCCCGACCCCGTTCGGGCCGTGGACCCACACCCGCACCGAGCACGGCGTGTTCGTCATCTCCCCGTTCGGCCCGGA
This sequence comes from Kitasatospora sp. NPDC059827, assembly GCF_042731675.1. NCBI lineage: Bacteria > Bacillati > Actinomycetota > Actinomycetes > Kitasatosporales > Streptomycetaceae > Kitasatospora > Kitasatospora sp. NPDC059827. Next base: position 53,715 of record NZ_JBHWIV010000034.1, read on the forward strand.
CGCCGCCATGATCGCCACCATGGAGTGGGGCGGCCCGCCGGTCGACGAGGCCGGCCCGCTCACCCTGGACGAGCTGCGCGCCAGCATCCGCCGGGTCACCGGCGCCGACCTGCCGCTCGCCCCGGCCCGGACGGCGGGACCGTTCACCCCGCGCCGCACCGTCGGCCACAACACCCGGCTCGCCGAGCGGTACCGCGAGGGCCGCGTCCTGCTGGTCGGCGACGCCGCGCACGTACACGCCGCGACCGGCGGCCCCGGCCTCAACCTCGGCCTCCAGGACGCCGCCAACCTGGGCTGGAAGCTCGCCGCCGAACTCCGGGGCTGGGCCCCGCCCGGCCTGCTGGACAGCTACCAGGACGAGCGCCGGCCGGTCGGCGAGCGGGTCTTCATGCACTCCCAGGCCCAGATGGCCCTGATGGCCCCCGGCCCGGGGATCACCGCACTGCGCGCCCTGGTCGGCGAGCTGATCGCCCACCAGGACAACCTCGCCCGGATAGCCGCCCTGATGGCGGGCAGCGACGTCCGCTACGACACCGACTGCCCGCACCCGCTCGCCGGGGGCTTCGCCCCGGAACTCGCCCTCGACACCCCGACCGGGAGCACCCGCCTGGCCGAACTCACCCACAGCGGAAGGCCGTTGCTGCTCGACCTGACCGGCGGCGCGCTCGGCCTCGCCGACCTGGCGGCCGGCTGGAAGGACCGGGTCGACGTCCTCGCCGCCGACTGCCCCCAGACACCACCGCCCGCCGGAGCACTGCTGCTGCGCCCGGACGGCTACGTCGCCTGGGCCTGCACCCCCGGCGAGGCCGACCGGGCGGGGCTGGACCGGGCGCTGCGCGGCTGGTTCGGCGAACCGCGGATCTGAGTACCCGCACCCGGGCGGACTGAGTACTCCACCCCTGCCGGGGCGGCGGGAGCCGCCGGAAGACTGGGCGCATGAGCGAATCCCTGCCCACCGCAGCCGCCCCGACCGGGACCGCACCGGACCGCTGGTGGCGGGCCCCGTCGATCTCGACGGCGCTGACCCTGGCACTGCTGCCGCCCGCGGTCATGCTCCGGGGCCTCGGCGAGATGGCCACCGACCCCTGCACGTCCACGGGCCCGTGCCCCGCCGTGCCGCACCTGGCGGTCGCCTCGGCCGCCGTGGTCGCGGCGGTGATCGCGGTCGTCCTCCAGTGGCCCGCGGCCCGGCTGTTCCGACCGGCCCGGGTGGCCGTCTCCCTGGTCCCGCCGGCCGCACTCGCGGTCGAGTTCTTCGCCCTCCTGAGCATCGGCCCCGGCGCGTGACCCCGGCAATCGCACCCCAGCGACACCGGGTCAACTAGGGTCGTCGCGGCCGCCCTTCGACGGGCGGAGGGAACCGGACGAACGGGGAACCATGCGCATCGGAATCATCGGCACCGGCGTGGTCGGGCAGACCCTCGCGGACAAGCTGGTCTCGCTCGGCCACCAGGTGGCCCTGGGCTCCCGGAGCAAGGACAACGAGCACGGGCTGGCCTGGGCCCGGCAGGCCGGCCCCGCGGGCAGCTGCGGGACCTTCGCCGAGGCGGCGGCCTTCGGCGAGGTGGTGCTGAACGCCACCGGCGGGACGGTCTCGCTGGCGGCGCTGCGCGCGGCCGGGGCGGAGCACCTCGCCGGGAAGCTGCTGATCGACGTGTCCAACCCGCTGGTGTTCGGCCCCGAGGGCGTCACCCTCACCCCGGTCAACACCGACAGCATCGGCGAGCAGATCCAGCGCGAGTTCCCCGAGGCCCGGGTGGTGAAGGCCCTCAACACGCTGAACTGCGAGCTGATGGTCGCACCGGGCAGGCTGGCCGGCGAGCACAACCTGTTCATCGCCGGGAACGACGCCGCCGCCAAGGCCGAGGCGGTCGCCCTGCTGGGCGAGTTCGGCTGGCCGGCCGAGTGGATCGTCGACCTCGGGGACATCACCGGCGCCCGGGCGACCGAGATGATGATGCCGCTCTGGCTCCGGATGATGGGCCACTTCGGCGACGCCGCGTTCAACTACTCCTTCCGGCGGCCCGCGTAACTCTCCGGGCCCGCCCCTCCCCCGGTGGTGGGGCGGGCCCGGCGGGCGCCGACCGGCCGTGGGGGACAATGGTCGGCATGTCCCGACGTCGTTCCGCGCCCCGCCCCGCCGCTCCCCGGCTGCTGCCGTCCTCCCCGTGCCCGTGCGGCCTGCCCGCCGCCTACGGCGACTGCTGCGGCCGGCTGCACCGCGGCCAGGCGAAGGCCACCACCGCCGAGTCGCTGATGCGCTCCCGGTTCAGCGCCTTCGCCGCCCAGGACGAGGCCTACCTGCTGCGCACCTGGCACCCGGACACCCGGCCCGACGAGGTCGACTTCGACCCGGCCCTGCGCTGGACCGGGCTGGAGGTGCTCTCCACCAGCGAGGGCGGCGCCTTCCACGCCGAGGGCACGGTCGCCTTCCGCGCGCACTGGACGGAGGGCGGCGAGCAGGGCGTGCTCAGCGAGCACAGCCGCTTCGTCCGGCACGAGGGCGCCTGGGTGTACCTCGACGCCCTCTCGCTCGGCTGAGGACCCGCCGGCCGGGGCCGTCGCCCTACAGGTAGTCGTCCAGGCGGCCCAGCGAGTAGCCGGCCGCGGTGACCTCGTTGAGCACCTTGCGCAGCAGGTCCGGCATGGTGGCCTTCCAGTCGGAGGTGCCGCGGAAGTGGGTGAGGATGATGTCGCCCGGGTGGAGCTTCCGGTCGTCGTAGCGCCACTCCATGTGGTCCGGGAAGGCCTCCTCGTTCCACAGCGGGACGGCCTGCACCCCGCAGGAGGCCGCGGCGCGCAGGGTGTCGTCGTTGTACTCGCCGTACGGGGGGCGGAACAGCCGGGGGCGCACGCCGATCTGCTGCTCCAGCTGGTCCTGCTGGTCGCAGATCTCCCGGCGCTGGGTCTCGTAGTCGAGGACCTTGAGGTTGCGGTGGTTGATCGTGTGGTTGTTGATCTCCACGCCCTGCTTGTGCAGGTCCCGGAAGTAGCCGTAGTTGTCGCGGACGAGGTAGTCGGAGAGGAAGGCGCTGAGCGGGATCCCCAGCTCCGCCGCCATCCGGGAGAACTCCGGGTCCTTCTCGAAGCCGTCGTCGATGGTGAGGAAGACCACCTTGTCCTCGGTCGGCACCCGGAACACCACGGGCGGGCGGCCGTCCTTCAGTTTGACGCCCTGCACCGGGGTGAGGGTGGCCTTGGCGGCGGGACGGGCCGGGGCCTTCAACGGCGGGTGGTCCAGGCCCCAGCGCTGGGCGGTCTCCAGGGCGGTACGGGCCACGTCGGCCTGGCGGGCGGCCGCCTCGCTGCTGGTCTCCTCCTGTTCCCGGGCCAGGCCGGGGAGCAGCGGCGGAGCGGGTTGGGCCGCCCCGGGGGTCGCCGGGGCGGCGTCGGCTCCGGCGGGCGCTGCGGCGGCTCCGGCGGCGGGCGCCCCCGCGGCCGGGGCGGGCTTCGGCTGGGCGGCGGGACCGGCGCAGCCGGTGACCACGGCGGTGAGGCAGACGGCGGCCAGCAGTCCGGTGCGTGCGCCGCTCCGCTTCTGACCTTTCCTCAGATCCCCACTCATGCGACAAACTGATGGTCCGTTCATAGCTGCTACTGCTCCCCCGCCGGGCGCCCCCGCCAACCCTGCGTCACCCGCCCGGGGCAACGGCACGCCGCCCGCCTTGCCGATCCTTTGCCGAACCCCCCGCAACCGGCACGAAAACCCTTTGCGACCACGGCCCCCGGAAACGGATCATGCGCGCATGACCGACCGCTGGACCATCACCACCGCCGACGTGACCGCCCCCGAGGCCACGGACCTGCTGCGCGAGTACTACTACGACGTGGCCAACCGCTACTACCGCCTGCACCTGGGCCGCGAGGGCACCCCGGAGGAACTGGAGTCCGGCCTCGCCGGCTCCCCCAGCGGCGACCTGGCCGCCCCCAGCGGCCTCTTCCTGCTCGGCCGCTACGACGGCGCGCCCCAGTCCTGCGCCGGCCTGCGCCGCCACGACGCCACCAGCGTCGAACTCACCCGGGTCTTCGTCCGCCCCGGCCTGCGCGGCACCGGCGGCGGCGCCCAGCTGCTCGCCGCCGTCGACCGGGCCGCCCGCACCATGGGCGCCGAGCGGATCGTCCTGGACACCCGCCTCGACCTGGTCGAGGCCCGCGCCCTCTACCTGCGCAACGGCTACCGGGAGATCCCGGCGTACGGCGACACCGGCCCGTACTCCGAGGTCTGGTACGGGAAGGACCTCACCGAGCCGGACTGCCAGGGGAGTTGACCGCCGGCCGGGCGGCCCTACCGCGCCCCTGCCGCCCGGCGGCCCGCCAGGGCCATGGCCAGCTCGGCGGCCGAGGGCGGGTTGGCGCCGGGGCGGGAGACGGTCAGCGCGGCGGCGGTGACGGCCTCGGCGAGGCAGTCGGCCAGATCCGTGCCGGCCGCGCGGGCGTGCAGAAGGGCCGCCATGAACGAGTCACCGGCGCCGACGGTGTCCGCCACCGCGACCGGGACGGCCGCCACCCGCTCCCGGCGGCCCGCCGCGGTGAGCGCCAGGGCGCCCTCCGCCCCGAGGGTCACCGCGACCGAGTCGGGCCCCAGGGCGAGCCAGCGCTCGGCGACCGCCTCGACGGGCTCGCCCGGGTAGAGCCAGGCGAGGTCCTCGTCGCTCGCCTTCACCAGGTCGCTGAGCGCCACGCAGCGCTCGACCCGGCGCACCGCCGCCGCCCGGTCGCCCATCAGCGCGGGGCGCACGTTCGGGTCGTAACTGACCGGCACCCGGTCGCGCCACCGTTCCACCAGGGCGAGCACCGAGGCGGCGCCCGGTTCGGTGACCGCGCCGATCGAGCCGAGGTGGATCCCGGCGGGGGCGGTGGAGAGTTCGGTCGGCGGCAGCGTCCAGCCGATGTCGAAGGTGTACCCGGCCCTTCCCTGCCCGTCCAGCCGCACCACCGCCGAGGGCGTCCGGGCCACCTCGGCCGCCCGGACCACCACCCCGGCCGACTCCAGGTGGCGGCGGATCAGCCGCCCGTCGGCGTCCGGCCCCAGCTCGGTGAGCAGCACCGCCGGGTGGCCCAGCCGGGCCAGGCCGTACGCGACGTTCGCCGGGCTGCCGCCGGGGTGGACCCGGTCGGGGGCGCCGTCCGTCCGAACGATGTCGGCGACGCACTCGCCGATCACCAGAAGATGTGAAGCGGGGCTGGTCACGGCGGCTCCTGGCATCCGGTACGCGGGCGTCGTCCGGGGGCCACCCTACGCGGTGCGTCCGGGAAGGCGTCCGGGCACAGGAGTACGGCCGCCGGACCTGGCCAGGTTCTCCGACGGCCGTGGCCCCGTCCGTCAGGGGACGAAGCACTACGAACGCTAGCCCCGGCCCGGGGGCGCCGCCAGCACCGTGGTCCGTCCGGGGGACGCCCGCGTGTCGGCACCGTCGTGGCCGTTCCGGCCGGATCCGGCGGGATCCGGCCGGTCCCCGCCGGACGGAGCTGACGGTCCAGTAGGGTCCGTGCCCGGTGCGCCGCGCACGCACCGCACGTCCGCCTCGTACGAAGTGTGGTGATCCCCCTTGCCCAGGACCCGTGCCGCCTCCGCCCTGGCACTCGCCCTCGGTGCGGTGCTGCTGTCCGTGAGCGCCCCGCCGGCCGCCGCCGTGGACGGACTGGGCGATCCGGTCTTCCCCTCGCTCGGCAACCCCGGGTACCGGGCGCTCGCCTACGACCTGTCCTTCGAGTACCGGGCCGACACCCGGACCGTGGACGCAACCGCGGTGATCACCGCCCGGACCACCCGGACCACGGCCGCCCTGTCGCTGGACGCGCTCGGGCTGGACGTGCACGCCGTCCGGGTCGACGGGCGGGCGGCCCGGTTCACCGTCCACGACGAGAAGCTGACCGTCACCCCCCGGGAACCGCTGCGCCGCGGCAGCACCGCGCGGCTGACCGTCGAGTACACCGCCGACCCCCGCGCCGCCCTGCCGCACACCGGCTGGGTGCCGACCGCGAACGGCTTCGCGGTGGCCGGGCAGCCCGCCGGTGCCCACACCGTCTTCCCGTGCAACGACCACCCGAGTGACAAGGCCCGCTTCACCATCGCGGTGACCGCGCCGGATCCCCTGCTGGGCGTCGCCAACGGGGAGCCGGCGCAGACCGTGCCGCTCGGCGACGGCCGCACCACCCGGCGGTACGTCTCCCGCGAGCCGATGGCCACCGAACTCGTCCAGGTGTCCGTCGGCGACTACACCGTCCGCGAGCGCACCGGCCCGCACGGGCTGCCGCTGCGCGACGTCGTACCGACCGCCAGGGTCGCCGAGCTGGCCCCGGCCCTGGACCTCACCGCGGACCAACTCCGCTGGGCAGAGCAGCACTTGGGACCGTTCCCGTTCGAGTCCTACGGCATCCTGCCGGTCGACAGCGACGACCCGGCGGCCTTCGGCTTCACCGGACTGGAGACCCAGACCCTCACCCTCTACAAGCCGGGCTTCCTGCGCCAGGCCGAACCGGCGATCGGCTCGCACATGATGCACGAGCTGGTGCACTCCTGGTTCGGCGACAGCGTCACCCCCGCCGCCTGGGCCGACCTGTGGCTCAACGAGGGCCACGCCGACTACTACGGCCTCGCCTACCGCTACGAGCGCGGCTGGCCCGACGCCTGGGGCGACACCACCCTGACCGCCCGGATGCGCCGGGTGTACGGCCTCGGCGACCAGTGGCGGCACGACTCCGGCCCGGTCGCCTCGCCCACCGCCGACACGCTCTTCGACGACCAGCGCTACACCGGCGGCGCCCTGGTGCTGTTCGCCCTCCGGGAGAAGGTCGGCGCCGCCGCCTTCGACCGGATCGAGCGGACCTTCCTGCGCGAGCACCGCCACAGCACCGCCACCACCCGGGACTACGTCCGCACCGCCTCCGAGGTCTCCGGGCAGGACCTCACCGGCTTCCTGGACGACTGGCTGTACGGGCGGCGCACCCCGCCGATGCCCGGCCACCCGGACTGGACGGTGGCGCCCGTGACCACCGCACCGGACCCCGCCGGCGCCCGCCCCGCCGGGCCGCCACGGCTGACGGAGCACTCGGGAACGGTCTGACCCGCTTCGCGGCGTCCGACCGGCTTGCGGAGCTTTCGGACGCTCCGTCGCCGTTCGCCCGCCCGGGCGCGCCACCGTGCACGCCCGGGCGCCCCCGTGCGCCCCTGGCCGTCCCGGGGCGGACGGGCCATGGTGGTCCCCACGGCCCGCCTGCCGCCCGGCCTAGCCCCGGCCGGCACGCGGGCCGTCCAAGCCCTCCCTCCCCGCACCACCGGGGCCGCGTCCGGAGCCCGCCCGGGGAGCTGCGAAAATTCTTCCGACGGGCAGGCAACCCGGTCCGCCGCCCATCGCGTTCAGCAGCCGTGAGAACGACACGAACGAGGACGCGGCCCGCCGGGCCGCCACGGCTGACGGGAACGGTGCGGGAACCATGGCAGGGGCAGGGGCGGCAGCAGGATGAGGGACGCGACACCGGACTTCACGGAGTTCGTCGCCGCCTGCGGCCCCAAGATGCTGCGTACGGCCTGGCTGCTCACCGGGGACCGGCACCAGGCCGAGGACCTGCTGCAGACCGCACTCGCCAAGGTCTGGCCCCGCTGGGAGCTGATCGCCCGCGAGCGGCCCGAGGCGTACCTGCGGAAGGTGCTGGTCAACTGCCACGTCTCCTGGTGGCGGCGGCGCTGGACCGGCGAACTCCCGCACGAGGAGCTGCCGGAACCGACGGTCGCCCGGGCCGACCCCTACGAGGACGTGCTGCTCGGGCAGGTGGTCGCCGAGGCGGTCCGCTCACTGCCCCCGCGGCAGCGGGCCGTGGTGGTGCTGCGCTTCTTCGAGGACCTCAGCGTGGAGGAGACCGCCGAGGTGCTGCGCTGCAGCACCGGAACGGTCAAGAGCCAGTCGCACCGGGCGCTGGCCGCCCTGCGCGGACGGCTCCCGGCCAGGGAGCTGCTGCTGGACGGGGGACGTCGTGAACTCGTCTGATCCACGCGACGGCGCCGGAGCGGCGGAGGACGAGCTGCGCGTCCTGCTGCACGAGGCCGTCCCGCCCCTGGCCGCGCCGAAGGACCGGATGGAGCGGGTGTTCGCCCGGGCCGCCCGGACCAGGCGGCGACGGCGCAACGCCGGCCTCGGGTTCGGCCTGGCCGGCGGACTGGTCGCCGCCGCGCTGGCCGCCGCCCCGGCGATCGCGCCGAGCCCGGACCCGGCGCAGGAGGCCGCGGGGCGGCCGACCGCCACCGCCTCCCCGCTCCCCACCGCAACGGGCGCCCCGCTCCGGTTCCCCGAGGTCGACGGGCTCCTCGCGACCCTGCCGCCGGGCTGGTTCTCGGAACCCGTCACCGGCGCCCCGCACCAGGCCGTCGGGTACCTGGCCAACCGGCCGTTCAATCCGAACGGGCCCTGCTTCGGGCTGCCCGTCCCCTGCGGCGCATCGGCCGCGCAGCCGGCCCCCGACCGGGTACTGCTCACCCTGCGGCTGGTGAACGCGCCGGACACGGCCGGGCAGCCCGACGGAGCGACCACCGGGATGACGGAGACCTCCCTGGACAAGGAGTGCTCGACCCGCAACGGCAACCGGGAGCTCGTCGGCCGGCGGAGCGTCGACCTCAAGGGGCCCGCCCTGGTCGAGGTGACGGCCTGCGCCCTCGACCCCTCCGAACGGACCCTGCGGCAGGTGCAGCAGGTGCTCGACTCGATCCGGACGGCCGACCGCTGATCCCCTGACGCCCGGGCCGCCCCGCCCCGGCCCGTCCCCGTCGCCGCCCGCACCCGTCGCCGCCCGCACCCACCCGAAACGGAACCGCCGTGTCCCTACCCCGTCATGCCCTCGTCGGGCTGGCACTGCTCCTGGTGAGCTGCGCCCCCGCGGCCCGGGGGCCGTCCTCCGCGACCGCCCCCGCCCCGACCGCCCCCGGCACCTCCGTGCCGGACCTCCCGGCCGAACCGCCGGCCGTCCCCGTCGCGGCACGCCCGGCCCCGCCCGAGCTGCCGCTCCAAGTCCCGGGCGTCGGGCCGCAGTTGCGCAGCGCGATACCGGCCGGGACCCGGCAGGTGCTGGTGGTCACCGGCGACGACGCCGAGTCCTCGACCGGGCACGCCGTGCTCTACCGCGACGACGGCGACGGCTGGCGCGCCGGGCCCACCTGGCCGACCCGCAACGCCGTGCACGGCTGGACCACCGACCACCGCCAGGGCGATCTGCACTCCCCCGTCGGGGTGTTCACGCTCACCGACGCGGGCGGCCGACTGCCCGACCCGGGCGGCCGGCTGCCGTACCACCGGTCCGACGACTTCGTGATGGGCGGCACCGGCTTCGAGGGGGAGCCGCTGGCCGGCTCCTTCGACTACGTGGTCGCCATCGACTACAACCGGGTCCCCGGCTCGACCCCGCTCGACACCCGCCGCCCGCGCGGCACCGGGTACGGCGGCGGGATCTGGCTGCACGTCGACCACGGCGGGCCGACCCACGGCTGCGTCAGCATGACCGCCGACCGGATGCGGGAGCTGCTGCTCGCGCTCGATCCCGCGCTGCACCCGGTGGTGGTGATGGGGGACGCCCGGAACCTCGCCCGCTGAGCACGGACGCGGCCTCCGGGCGGGCCCCGGCGGGCTGCGGTCAGGTCCGCGGCTCGGCGAGCCGGCCCCCGTCGAACCGGTAGGCGGTCTGGCCGAAGCCGCCCTTGGCGAAGGCGAGGACCTTGGCCGGCCGCACCGCGAAGACCAGGGACGCGCCCCCGTCCTGGTGGGCGAAGCCGTCCGCCGTCACCCGGAACCGCCACTCGCCGTTCCACTTGGCCGCCCAGGCGGCGGCGAGACGTTCGAGCGCGGGGCGCGCGGTGACCCGCACGGCCACGCCCTCCACCACCACATCGAGCCCCCGGTCCCAGTGGTCGCAGCCGGTGGTCAGCGCCACCTGTCGGTTCCCGCCCAGGTTCACGGCCTTCTGCTCCGCGGCGCCGGTGGTGAAGTGCAGCTGCCCGTCGAGCCACACGGCCACCAGGGGCGTGACGTGGGGGCGTCCGTCGGACCGCACCGTGGTGATCCAGAACAGCTGTGCCGACTCCAGCACCCCACGGACGGTCTCCCACGGCGTCGCGCCCGAACCGGGGTCGCTGAACCGTTCGTCGAACCGGACTTCCGGGTCGTTCGTGCTCATTCGTCGCTCCTGTCAGGAGGATGTGGCCGGACCCCACCCCACCGCGATCGGTGGCTACGGGGCAAGGTGGCCGCCGACCCCGGCCGTCGACGGCGACACGCCCCCCACCGTGCGCCCTTGCGGCCGGAGGGCCGTCGCGGCGACCCTTGGGACGAGCGACGGCCGGCACAGCCTTGCCTTCGAAAGGGCACCCCCATGCCTCAGGACACCGCGTTCACCCTCCCCTTCGACGCGGCGACCAGCCCGGACGCCGACGCGGCCCGGCGGCGCAGCCTGCTCTGGTGCCGGCGGCAGGGACTCGTCGCGGACCCGGTCGACGAGGCGCGCTTCCTGCGCTGGGACATCGCCGGACTGATGGCCGTCTGGAACCCCCGGACGAGCGGGGCCCGGCTGGACCTGACCGTGGACGCCGTCGTGGTCGCCACCTTCCTCGACGACCACGTGGACGGCCCGTTGGCCGACCGGCCGGAGCGGGTGGCCGCCGTCTGCGCGGAGTTCGCCCGTGTCATCGCCGCCGGCGGCCGGCCCCCGGCCGGTGCCGGGCCGCTGCTGCGGGCCTTCGGCGACGTGTGGCGGCGCCTCGCCGACGGCGCCTCCCCCGCCTGGCTGGAGCGCACCGGACAGCACTGGCAGTGGTACCTCGGCGCGTACGCCCAGGAGGCCCGCAACCGCGCCCACCGACGCGTCCCGACCCTCGCCGAGTACGCCGAACTGCGCCGCCGCTCCGGCTTCGTGTACGCCATGCTGGACCTCAGCCAGAAGGCCTACGGCTTCGAACTCCCCGACCGGCTCTACACCCAGCCCGTGGTGCGCCGGATGGCCGACATCACCGCGGACGTCGTCGACACGCTCAACGACGTCCACTCCGTCGAGAAGGAGGAGTCGCGCGGCGACCTCCACAACCTCGTCCTCGTCATCGAGAACGACCCGGGCCGAGCCCGGAGCCGGGATCTCGGCCGGGACCACGGCCGGGACGGGGCCCCGGACCGCGCGGACAGCATCCGGGAGATCCAGGGCATGGTCACCGCCTGGTGCGAGGAGTTCCTCGTCCTGGAGCAGCGGCTGGCGAGCGGCGTCGGGCCACGGGAGGCCGGAGCCGCCGCCCTGATCACCGACTGCATGCGCACGGCCATGAGCGGCTACCTGGAGTGGAGCAGGACCACCCGCCGCTACTCCCACCTCGTGCCCGCCGGCGAGGCCGCCCTCGCCGCCGACCTCGTGCAGGCGAACTGACCTTTCCCGCAGGGCCTTTCGGCCCCGGGCCCTGGGCCCCTACGACTCCAGGGACTTGGCGGCGTCCCGGATGACGTCGAGGACGAAGTCGGGGTGCGACAGCATCGGGACGTGGCTGCTGTCGACGTCGAAGGTCTTCGCGCCCATCCGCTCGGCGGCGGCCCGTTCCAGGTCGGGGTGCACGGTGCGGTCGTTGTTCGCGACGATGTACCAGCTCGGCTTGGTGCGCCAGGCGGTGCCGGGGACCTGCTGGGCGAACAGGTCGGGGACGGGGACGGCGCCCGTCGCGAGGACCAGCTTCTGCTCGGCGGCCGGCAGGTCGCCGCAGAAGTCGCCGATGCCCGCCTCCAGCAGCCACAGACGCCCGTCGGAGACGCCGACGTGCGCGAAGACGGGCGTCGGCGGGAACTTCTCCTGTTGGCCCACCGAGGTCTCGTCCTCGTCCGGGGCGAGCGCGGCGATGTAGACCAGGGCGCCCACCCGGTCGTGGACGCCGGCCTTGGTGATCAGGGTCCCGCCGTAGGAGTGGCCGACCAGCACCACCGGGCCCGGCACGTGCTCGATGGCCCGGGTGACGCACGCGACGTCGCCCGCGAGTGAGTCGAGCCCGTGCTGCGAGCTGTAGACCTCGTGGCCCTCGGCCTGGAGCGTGGGGATGAGCTTGTTGAAGCACGACCCGTCGGCCCAGAGCCCGTGGGCGAATACGATGCTGGCCTTACCGGCCATGACGTCCTCCTTCGTCCTTCGTCGGTACCGCGCCGTGACGGAACACGGACCACTGCGGCCAGTATCCGTTCGGTCACCGTGCGCGGCATCCCGGCCGCACGCCCCGGGGCACGGCGCTCTCCGGCGTCGCCCGTAACCCTTGCGGCGCACTTTCGTTGGACCGGCCATGAAGAAGCGCAGCATGCTCGCCGTCGCCTCGCTCGCCGTCGGCGTGGTGGCCTCCCTGACCGCTCCGAGTGCGCACGCCAGCGAGATCGGCGGCCAGGAGGGCCTGCCCGGTCCGCTGACCAGCGCCCCGGACGCGGTGCCCGGGCAGGTCGGGGACGCGGGCGGCGTGGTCGGTCAGGCCACCGGCTACGTGACCGGCTCGGCGGACGGCCTGGCGCCGGTCACCCCCGCGTAGGTCAGCCCCTGACTCCTCGGGCGGGCCCGGGGAAGGGCGGGTGCGGCCGTCGTGCGGCTCCCCTCCCCGGGCCCGGGTCGGGTCAGGCGCGGAGGAGGTACCAGCCGCCCAGGCCGCTGCAGGCGGTGTTGACGTAGGCGCCGAGACGGTAGCCGGCCGGGACGGGCTGGTACGGGCAGACCTGGAGGCCGACTCGGGCCACCACCTGGAACCAGGAGCCGATGCCGCCGCAACCGGGCACCTGGTGGCCGGTGTTGACGTAGCCGGGCGGGATCGGCGAGCCCGCGCAGGTCCAGATGCCGTCCCTGGCGAGCTGCATGAACCAGGCGTCGATGTTGGCGCAGCCGTTGCCGTTGGCGACGTGGGAGGTCAGCACGTAGCCGGGCGGGATGGGCGAGGTGCCGCAGGTCCACAGACCGTCCACCGGCAGGCGCATGTACCAGGCATCGTAGCCGTCGCAGCCGGTGGGGTTGTGCCCGGAGAGCACGTAGCCGGCCGGAATCGGCGAGGTGGCGCAGGTCCAGATGCCGTCCCGTACGGGCTGCTGGTACCACATGCCGGCGCCGTTGCAGCCGTTGTTGGTGTGCATGGTGAGGACGTAGCCCGGGGTGACGGGCGCGCCCCGGCAGATCCAACCGGGCCCGGCCGCAGCGGCGTTGGCGGCGGCGGCCGATGCGGCGGGGGCCCCGGTGGGTGCGGCGGAGGCGGGTGCGGCACCCGCTCCGACCAGGACGGCCACCAGCAGCGCGAGCGCCCCGGCCAGGGCGGCGAGCCGGCTCCGGAGGGCGGCGGTCGACGAGCGGTCCAGCAGTCGGTCACGTAGTTCTGTCACTTCACACCAGTCCTGTCGGCAGGTCCGTAGGGCCCCGCACGGCGGCCGTGCGGGCGCCGGGGTGGTGGAACCGGTGCGACAGTAGCAAGGATTGGAACGCTCCAAGAGGGTTCCAGGGCGGCCAGCATGCCCACGTCAAAGGTTGGCCGGAAACGCTCGCCCGGACCGACCCGGGCGGGGCCGCTCCGGGCCGGAGCGGGGGCGGGAGCGGGCCGGTCAGGACATCGGGGCGCCCAGGTCCTGGGTCCACAGGGTGCCGGCGGGGCTGGTGGCGACGCCGACGCCGATGTCCTTGAAGCCGCAGTCGAGCATGTTGGACTGGTGGATCCCGCCGTCCATCCAGCGGGCGAAGACGCTCGCCGCCGTGGTCGGGCCCCGGTCGAGGTTCTCGCCCCACTGGGACCAGCGGTAGCCCGCCGCGGTGATCCGGGCGTCCGTGCGGACGCCGTCCGGGTTCACGTGGTCGAAGAAGCCGCGGGCGGCCATGTCGTCGGAGTGCTTCTGGGCCGAGGCGTGCAGCCGGGGGTCGATCCGCAGCGGGGCGCAACCCGCCTTGGCGCGTTCGGCGTTGACCAGGTCCACCAGCTGACGTTCCGGGTTGGGCTGGGGCGCGGCCGGGGTCGACCGGGTGACGGTGGGCGAGGGTGTCGGGGTCGGGGTCCCGGTGGGGGTCGGCGTCGGCGTGGGGGTGGCGGTCGGGGTGTCCGGGACGGTCGCTGGCAGGGCCACCGGGGTGTCCAGGGCGGCGGCCGGGACGGTGGGCTCGGGCACCGCCGGGTGCGGCGGCTCGGTGGGGTTCGACCAGACCAGGGCCAGCGTGGTGACGGCCACCGCCGCGGCCGTACCGCCCGCCAGCGCGGCCTTGCGGGCAGCGGTGCCGGCCCAACCGCCGTGCGCGCCACCGCCGGTGGCCGCACCGGCAGCCGTACCGCCCGCGCCCGATCCCGCACCGGCCGCCGCCGTGTGGGCGCCCGCCGCGGCGGTCGCGGCGGTGTGCTGGAGGTGCAGCAGCGCGGGCGAGGCGGACGGGATCGGGACCAGCGCGAGGCCGGCCAGCAGACCCTCGGCCGGGAAGAGGTCGCGGCCCAGGCCGTCGCAGCCGGCGCAGCCGCGGATGTGCCGGGCGATCCGCTTGCGCCAGACCGAGTTCGGGGTGCCGTCGAACCCGGCGGTGACCTCGACGAGTTCGGGGCAGCGCGGGTAGGCGCCGAGGGCGCGGACCACGACCCGCCCGGCCTCCAGCTGCTTCTTCATCCGCTGGACCCGCACGGCGGCGTGCGGCACGGTCAGGTCGAGGGCCTCCGCGAGTTCGGCGCGGGTGAGTTCGCCGGCGGCCTCCAGCCACCACAGGGCGAGCAGTTCACGGTCGTCCGGATCCAGCCAGCGGGTGGCCTCGGCCACCTCGCGGCGCTGGCCGGACAGGCCCAGGCGCAGGATGGTGAGGTCGGTGAAGTCGGCCCGGGGGTCCGGGACTTCCCAGGCCTCGTCCAGGCCGCCGACGGTGGGCTGCTGCTGCCCGGCGGCATGCCGGCGGCGGACCTGGTTCATGGTGATGGCGACCAGCCAGGAGCGGAAGGACTCCGGGTCGCGGAGCCCGTCCAGGCCGTCCAGGGCGCGGATCATGGTCTCCTGGGCCACGTCGTCCACGTCGGCGTGGCCGCGCAGGGCGCGGCCGGCCACGTTGTAGACGAGCGGCAGCCAGGTGGCGACCAGGGCCTCCTGGGCCTGTCGGTCACCTGCCTGCGCCGCGCGTACCAGGGTCGTCCCGGTCCTGTTCTGCACATCAGCGTTCATGGTCCGCACTCCGTCTTGCCGTGTTTCCGTCCGCCGCTGCCTCCTCGGAGACCTGTGGGGAGTGATCAGATAACAACAATGTGCGCGGAATCGGAAAATCGGACTGCCCGGTGGCCGGAGGTACCGGCCACCGGGGGTGAGCGGAGGCGGGGTGAGCGGAGGCAGGGGTCAGGGGCGAGCGGCGGGAACGAGGGGTGGGGCCGGGGCGGGCCCGGTCAGGCCGGGGCGGCGAACACCTGGGTCCACCACGGACCGTTGGCGCCGGTCCGCACCCCCACCCCGAGCTGCTTGAAGTCGCAGTTCAGGATGTTGGCGCGGTGGCCGGGGCTGTTCATCCAGGACTCCATCACGGCCGCCGGGTCGCTCTGGCCCCGGGCGATGTTCTCGCCCCAGGTGCTCCAGCGGTAGCCGACCGCCTCGATCCGGTGGTCGGCGTGGTAGCCCTCCGGGCTGGCGTGGTCGAAGTAGTTGCGGTTGGCCATGTCGTCACTGTGCGACTGGGCCGCGCTGGCCAGCCGGGGCTCGGCGGCAACCGGGCCGCACCCGGCCTTGGCCCGCTCGGCGTTGACCAGGTCGACGACCTGCTGCGCGAACGCGGGGGACGACCCGCCGCCCGCCGGGGCCGCGGCGGCCCGCTGGGCGGTGCCCGCGGCGGCGTTGGCGCTCGGGCGGGTGGTCGCCGGGCTCGGCTTGGCGGTGGCGGTGGCGGTGGCCGTCGGGGTCGGCGTCGTGGTGGGCTGGGCCGTCGGGGAGGCGGTGGCCGTCGCGGTGGCCGACGGGCTCGGGGTGGCCGACGGACCCGTCGCCGTCGGACTGCCCGAGGGCGGCACCGCGCCCGCGAGGCCCGCTCCCCCGGCGCCCGGCACCTGGATGCCCTCGTGCGTTCCCACCTCGGCGGCGACCAGCGAGTCGGCCGCGGCGGCCTGCCCGGCGAGGTCCCGGTCGCTCTGCTTGCCGCCGTACGCCGCGTAGCCCGCCCCGGCCAGCGCGGCGATCAGGCCCGTCCCGGCCACGGCGGCGACGACCGCGGTCACCGGCACGAACCCGCCGCGCCGACGCCCCCGACGGCCGTGGCCGGTGTGCCGCTGGGCGGCCCGCCGCGCGGCCCGGCCACCCGGGCGGCCGTGGCCACCGCTCCCGTCGGCGCCGCCGCTGCCGCTCGCCGGGATGATGGTCGTCCTGTCGTCGCTGTTCACGTGGCCACTGCTTTCTGTCCAGGTCGGCTGGTCGGGTGCCGACACCTGGGAGACCCCCCGGCGGAACGCCGATAACAGAAACTCCGAACGAATGTCCGGCGACTTGGTCACGTGATCCGGTCGGGCGCTCCGGTCGGCCGTTCCAGCGGGCCGAGCGGGCTCAGCGGACCGGGCGCAGCAGGCTCGACGGGCGCAGCAGGCGCAGCAGGCTCAGCGGGCCGGGCTCAGCGGGCCGGGCCGTCCGGGGCCATGTCGTAGGTGACGAACATCGTCCGGGTGGCGACCTGGTCGTACTTGCTGCGCGCCCGGTGGTTGTCGTCCGCGGTGATCCAGCGCACGGTGCTCCAGCCGCGCTCGGCGGCGATCTCCCGCAGCCGGGCCAGCAGTTCGTCCACCGCCCCGCCGCCGCGCACCTCGGGCGCGACGAACAGGTCGTCCAGGAACCCGGCGACCGTGCCGTGCAACGGCCGGGCGAACGGCCGGAAGTGCGCGAAGCCGACCGGCGTCCCCGCGCCGTCCCGGACCAGCAGCCCCTCCACTTCGTGCTCCGGGTCGTTGAGCCAGGACCACACCAGCTCGGCCTTCTCCTCCGGCATCGGCACCCGGTAGAACTCGCAGTACCCGCGGAAGAGTTCGCGCCAGCGCGGGTAGTCCCCCTCCTGCGGCGCACTGATGCTCCAACGGTTCACGGCGGCGGTGCTCAACTCGGTCTCCTCGCTGGTCGAACGGCTCGGGCCAGCATGCCGCCCCGTCGCCCGCCCGCCGATCTCCACCCCGGCCAACACCACCCGCCCCGCACTCCACTCCGGCAGTTACCCCCGGGCCGTTCCTCCGGTTCCACCCGGGAGGGTGAAGGGCTTCTCCCCGCCGGACACCATCGCCTACGGTGGGTCATCCCGACAGCACGGAACGGAGGTTCCGGCGGTGGACGAACCGACGGAGCAGTACCAGAGCTACAGCTGGCAGGACGAGGACGGAGGCCGGTACACCGCCTTCTACCCGGGCACCGAGGAGGCCGACGAAGTCCGCAAGGCGCGGCTGCGCGCCATGGGTGCCCGCGCGTCGGAGGACCTCCGGGCCGAACAGGAGCAGGGGGCGGGAACGGGGCGACCGGGCACCGTCCGGGCCGGAGCCGGGTGGAGCCGGTCCGTCACCATCGACCTCAGGAACCCCACCCCGCTGCCCGGTCCGCAGCTCGACCCGCAGTGGCTCCGGACCTGGTGCGAGGAGACCGGCGCGGCCCTCGCCGGGTTCACCCGGTCCTTCGCCGCCAGGTACGGCTTCCCGCCGGGCGAGAACGCCTTGGTCCACGCGACGGAGGCCGGCCGGCGGGCGGCGGACGCGCTCGGCGACCTGCTGCCGGTGCCCCCCGACCTGGCGACGCTCTACGGGGTGCTCGACCGGGCCTCCCTGCCCGATCTCGACAACGGCTACTTCATCCACCCGCCGGGCGCCGTCACGGCGCACGTCCGCGAGTACGGCGTCCCCGTCATCGAGGGCGAGCGCCTGGCGCTGGTCTTCGGCAGCGACGGCGCGGGCCACCTGTTCGCGAGCGGACACAGCGGACGGGTCTGGAGGTCGACCACGGCCTCCCACGACGACGCCTTCGAACCCGTCGCCGCCACCCTGGAGGAGTTCCTCGACGGAATCGGCCGGCTGATCGCGGGCCCCTGAGCTCCTCCGCTCCTCCACTCCTCCGGGCGGCCGGGCTGAGCACCCGGCCGCCCCGGGGGGCGGACTGCGGACTCAGAGCCGCTCGGGGACGGGGTTGCCGACCGCCTCGATGGCCCGGCGGACCGGGACCTTCACCAGGACGGCGAAACCGATCACGAAGAAGATCAGCAGCGAGATGATCGCCGAGCGGTAGCTGCCGGTGACCTGGTAGGCGAGGCCGAAGACCAGCGGGCCCATCCAGCTGGTGCCGCGGTCGCTGACCTTGTAGAGGCTGAAGTACTCCGCCTCCCGGCCCGCCGGGATCAGGTGCGAGAACAGCGAGCGGGAGAGCGCCTGGCTGCCGCCGAGCACCAGGCCGATCATGCAGGCCAGGACGTAGAACCAGACCGGCTGATGGGCCGGCATGAAGTAGCCGAGGGCCAGGGTGACCACCCAGCCGACCAGCGAGCCCAGGATGGTCTTCTTGGCGCCGTGCCGCTGGGCGATCCGGCCGAGCAGCAGGGCGCCGCCGATCGCCACGATCTGGACGATCAGCACCGCGATGACCAGGGTGCCCTGCTCCATGCCGAGTTCCTCGCTGCCGTACAGCGAGGCCTGCGAGACGACGGTCTGGATGCCGTCGTTGTAGCAGAGGAAGGCCGCCAGGTAGAGCAGCGTCAGCGGGTGCTTGCGCATGCTCTTGAGGGTGCGGCCGAGTTCGCGCAGGCTGCCGGCGGCCGGCTGGTCGGGCGCGGCCTCGGCGCGCGCCCGGACGACGCCGGCCCGGGAGGGCAACCGCAGCATCGGGACGAGGGTGAACAGCGCCCACCACAGGCCGGCCGAGGCCAGGCAGATCCGCACGGCGGTGCCGGAGGAGAGGCCGAGCGCCTCGTGGCCCTGGAACAGCGCCAGGTTGGCGATCAGCAGCAGTCCGCCGCCCGCGTAGCCGTACGCCCAGCCCTTGGAGGAGACGGCGTCGCGCTCGTCGGGGGTGGCCAGGCCCGGGAGGTAGGCGTAGGAGAGCGCCACGGACACCGCGTACGAGATGTTGGCGACCACCAGCAGCGCGCCGCCGAGCAGGTAGCGGTCGCCGTCGAGGAAGAACATCCCCATGGTGGCGAGCGCGCCCACGTAGGCGAAGCCGCACATCAGCTCCTTGTGCCGCCCGGTGCGGTCGGCGACCGTGCCGGTCAGCAGCATCACCGCGACCGAGATCAGCACGGAGAAGGAGACCGTGTACGGGAAGAACGATCCGGCGCGGATCGCCAGGCCGAGCGGGTGCACGTCGCCGGACGCGTCGGCGGCGTTCTTCGCCACCTCGGTCAGGTACGGCCCCAGGAAGACCGTCAGGACGGTGGCCGAGAAGGCGGCGTTGGCCCAGTCGTTGATGTACCAGCCGAACTGCATCCGGCGCAGGGCACGGCCGTCGTCGGCGGCCGCCGGCGGCGACGAGACGTCGTCCGGCAGGTGGTCCGTGGTGCTCATGGGCTCCTATTTCACTGTGCTGGAGCCGGTGCTGCCGTCCGTCCAGCAGCCGCGCTCGCCGAGGACGCCCTTCAGGACGTCGATGCGATCCGCCATGATGCCATCCACACCCAGGTCGAGGAGAGACCGGATCCGTGTGGCATCGTCCACAGTCCACACGTGGACCTGCAGGCCGAGGCGGTGGGCGGCCCGGACGAAGGCCCGGTCGACCACCCTGATCCCCCGGTGCCGCTCCGGCACCTGGGCGCACACCCCGGCGAACGGCGCCCCGCCCCGCGCCAGCGGGCCCGCCAGCGAGCGCAGCCGGAGCCGGGCCACCTCGCGCGGGCCCAGCGAGGTCGCCAGCCGGGGGCCGGCGGCGGCGCGCACGGCGGCGATCCGGCTGTCGGAGAAGCCGCCGACGCAGACCCGGTCCCAGGCGTTCGTCCGGCGGATCGCCTCGACCAGCGGCCGCACGGCGGGCGCCGCCTTCACGTCCACGTTGAACCGGGCCGCGGGGAACGCCCCGAGCAGGTCCTCCAGCAGCGGCACCGGCTCGGTGCCGCCGATCCGGGCCCGCCGGACGGTCTCCCACGGCAGCTCGGCGACCGCCCCGGCGCGGTCGGTCACCCGGTCGAGCCGGGAGTCGTGGAAGGCCACCAGCACGCCGTCGGCGGTGGCGTGCACGTCCGTCTCCAGGTAGCGGTAGCCCAGCGCCACGGCGGCCTCGAACGCGGCGAGCGAGTTCTCCGGGTGCCCGAGCTCACCGCCCCGGTGCGCGAAGGCCAGCGGCCCCGGGTGGTCGAGGAAGGGGTGCATGCGGTGCTCCGAGCTGCTGGGAAGGGACGCCGCGCGGCCCGCTCCGACGGCGCCTCGGGACCGCGCGCGTTACAGTATTACGCACCCTGTCAAGGAGTAACGGCCGTGGGCGTCGGCTCCGGCGACGCCCCGGCAGTGACGAGCCGATGGATCTGCGCGGTCACCAGGCCGGTGGGCAGGGCAGGGGCGAGCGCGGTGTCGTCACCCTTGTAGAACACCGCGCGGTTGTCGCCGACCGCCGCGTACAGGTAGAGCCGGGTGAACCCGCCCCGGCCGGCCATCGCCCCGGTGGACGACAGGAGGCGGAAGCCGACGACCGGCACCTCCAAGGTCTGGAAGGCCACCGGCTCGACCTCCAGCGGCTCGGCACCGGACCGGTCGTTCAACCGGAGGCTCGTACAGCCGCCCCCGTGGACGGCGTCCCGCAGCGCCTCGAAGTCCGCCCGCGCACGGCCGCCGGGGACGCCGGCCAGCTGGACCGACGTCCGGTTGCCCAGGATGTTGTCGCCGGTGACGTACGTGAGCCGGGCGGCGTCGGCCGACTGCTCGATCATGGCGTCGAGGACCGGCGCACAGGCCGGCTTCCGCTGGGCAGCCCTGGCGATCGTCGCCACCGTGGCGTCGGACGGCGGCGCCTCGTCCTCGGTGGTGGTGCCCGGCGGCAGCTCGGCGACGGGCGCCAGCGCCGCCCGCAGCTGCTCGCCGGACAGTGGTGCGAGCGGCCGCCAGGCCGTCACGACCTCCGGCGGGACGGTGGCCGGCGCCTTGGGCACCGGAGCGGACGCGGTGGGCCGAACGCCCGGGTCGGCCGTGCAACCCACCGCGAGAGCGAGCAGCGCCAGGGCCACCAGTACCGTCCGTGCGGCGTGCCGTGCCAAGGATCTCCCCCGTCTCCCGCCCTGCCGACGGTTCGCCCCTCGGAACGGGGCGGCGGCGGGCGCGGCCATTATGGCCGCGGGGTGCGGCGGTCCGCCTCGGGTTTTCCGTCCTCGAACGGTCCGGTGGCCGGGGGCCCGTCGAGCTCCTCGGTGCGGCGCAGATCGTAGAGGTAGGATTTGCCCGCCTTCCAGCTGCGCCAGGGGCCGAGCGTCGGGAACGGCCCCTGGCCCGGACGGCCGGACAGCGGCCAGCCGTTGGCGGTCCCGTCGGCGCCCACGGTGCACCAGCCCCGCTCGGGCAGCCACCGGCACCACACGTCGAGGTCCAGGCGCTTGAACGACGGTCGGCCGTTGAACTCGCCGTCCCGGCGGTAGCGGTGGACCAGGCCGTCCGCCCGGCGCACGAACTCGATCGACACGGCCGCTCCCCCTCACCGGTCAACCGCTGGACGGGAAAGGCTACCCGCCCGGGCCGTCGGAGTGCAGGGCCGGGGAGCCGCGCGGATGCTGGGGGTGGAGGTGGCGGCGGATGGGGTTGCGGCGGTTGGCGGAGGTGTCGCGGGAGGTGGCGGCGGAGCCCGGGCGGCGGGCGAAGGTGGGCCTGTTGGCGGGGTGCCTGCGGGAGCTGGGCGCCGAGGAGGGGGCGGCGGCGGCGGTGCTGCTGTCGGGTGAGGCGCAGCGCCTGCGGACGGGGGTGGGGTGGGCGGCCCTGCGGGAGTTGCCGGCGCCGGCGGTGGAGGCCTCGCTGGGGGTGCGGGAGGTGGAGCGGGAGCTGGAGCGGATCGCCGGGGTGCACGGGGCGGGGGCGCAGGCCGAGCGGCGGCGGCTGCTCGCGGGCCTGTTCGGGCGCGCGACGGAGGTGGAGCAGGGGTTCCTGCGGGCGGTGCTGGTCGGGGACCTGCGGCAGGGGGCCCTGGACGCGCTGGTCGGGGACGCGGTGGCGCAGGCGGCCGGGGTGCCGGTGGCGGCGGTGCGGCGGGCGTTGATGTTCCGGGGGTCGGCCCGGGCGGTGGCGCGGGCCGCGCTGGCCGGTGGGGCGGAGGCCTTGGCGGGGTTCCGCCTGGAGGTGGGGCGGCCGGTGCGGCCGATGCTGGCGGCGTCCGCACCGGACGTGGCGTCGGCGCTGGAGCGTACGGGTGCGGCGGCGCTGGAGTGGAAGCTGGACGGGATCCGGGTGCAGGTGCACCGGGACGGCGGGGAGGTCGCGGTGTTCACCCGTGGCCTGGAGGACATCACGGCGCGCGTGCCCGAGGTCGCGGAGGCGGCGCTGGCGTTGCCGGTGCGGTCGGCGGTGCTGGACGGCGAGGCGATCGCGCTGGGTGCGGACGGGCGGCCGCGTCCGTTCCAGGAGACCGCGGCGCGCACCGCCACCCGGCGCGATCCTGACCGGTTGCGGGCCGAAGTCCCGCTCAGCGTGCGGTTCTTCGACCTGTTGCACCGGGACGGTGAGGACCTGGTGGACCGGCCGGGCCGGGAGCGCTGGGCGGCGCTGGCCGGGGCGGTGCCGGAGGGTCTGCGGGTGGCCCGGATCGAGACCGGGGACCGGGCGGAGGCCTTGGCGTTCTTCCGCGGGGCGCTGGCGCTCGGCCACGAGGGGGTGCTGGTGAAGGACCCGGCGGCCGGGTACGCGGCCGGGCGGCGCGGGGCGGGCTGGATCAAGGTGAAGCCCCGGCACACCCTGGACCTGGTGGTGCTGGCGGCGGAGTGGGGCAGCGGCCGGCGGCAGGGGTTCCTGAGCAATCTGCACCTGGGGGCGCGGGCGGCGGGCGAGCCGGGCCTCGGCCCGTGGGTGATGCTCGGGAAGACCTTCAAGGGGCTGACCGACGCCACGCTCTCCTGGCAGACCGCCGAGCTGCTCGCCCGGGAGGTCGACCGGGACGCCCGCACGGTGCGGGTGCGGCCGGAACTGGTCGTCGAGATCGCCTTCGACGGCCTCCAGCGCAGCCCCCGCTACCCCGCCGGGCTGGCCCTGCGGTTCGCCCGGGTGGTGCGGTACCGGCCGGACAAGAGCGCCGCCGAGGCCGACACGGTGGCCGCCGTCAGGGAGTTGGCCGCCGCCGAAGGCCTCTGAGGCCGTCCGCGCCGCCCCGCCCGACAGCCTGGCGCCGGCTGAAACGCATTGCGCGGCAAGGGCGTTCACGCAGGAGCCGAATCGGCCATTCTTGCCGATCCGTTCGCCCTACCGCTCCGTAGGCGGACCAGCGGCGGCTAGGTTGACCGTGACAACGAGAGGCGGCCGCCGGGCAGCCGGCGGCGCCCTGGCGAGAGGTGCCGACATGCAGGTGAGCGTCGACCGGGACCGCTGCTGCAGCTCCGGAATGTGTGTGATGAACGCCCCCGCGGTCTTCGACCAGGACGAGCGGGACAGTCTTGTGACGCTCCGTCAGGTCGTACTGCTGCCCGAGCAGTTCGACGACGTCAGACTCGCCGCCGAGCTCTGCCCGGGCCGGGCGATCACCGTCACCGAGGACGAGCCCGCCCAGGCCGAGGTCTGACGGTCCCCACCTGCGGCCCCGCAGGCCGCCGGGAGGCCTCCCTGCACCCGGCAACCCCACGAGGACACCCGCAACACGAGGAGACCCCCGCCTTGACCGCCGTACCCACCGCCCCCGCCGTACCCACCGCCCCCGCCGTCCCGCTGCTGCCGGCCCCGCACTCCAGCGGCTGCCCGTTCGGCCCGCCGCCCGTGTACACCGAGGCCGCCGCCACCGCGTCGATGACCAGGGCAGAACTCCCCGACGGCGACGCCTGCTGGCTGGTCACCGGCTACGCCGAGGTCCGCACCGTGCTGTCCGACCGCCGGTTCAGCGCCGACGTGCGCCACCCGGCCTTCCCGCTGCTCGTCGCCGGCGCCCGCGAGGAGCTGGTCACGGGCAAGCCGAACTTCCTGCGCCTCGACGACCCCGAGCACGCCCGCCAGCGCCGCATGGTCACCGGGGACTTCCTGGTCAAGCGGGTGGAAGCGCTGCGCCCGGAGATCCAGCGGATCGTGGACGAGGCACTGGACCGGATGACCGCGGGCCGGACCACGGCCGACCTGGTCACCGACTTCGCGCTGCCGGTGCCCTCGCTGGTGATCTGCGAGCTGCTCGGCGTGCCGTACGAGGACCGCGACCGCTTCCAGGGCCTGAGCCGCACCCTGCTCAGCCGGGACAGCACCGTGGAGGAGCTCCGGGTGGCCCAGGAGGAGGTCCAGGACTACCTGCGCGACCTGACGGCCCGCAAGCGCGCGCAGCCGGAGGACGACGTCCTGAGCCGGCTCGCGGCGCGGGACGACCTGAGCCCGGACGACGTGGCCGGCACGGGCGTGCTGCTGCTGGTCGCCGGGCACGAGACCACCGCGAACATGATCGCGCTGTCCACCGCGCTGCTGCTGGAGCACCCGGAGCAGGTCGCCAGGCTCGCCGACCCGGCCGCGCTGCCCGGCGCGGTGGAGGAGTTGCTGCGGCTGCTGACCATCGTGCACACCGGGCTGCCCCGGGTGGCGGTGGAGGACGTGGAGCTGGGCGGGGTCACGATCCGGGCCGGGGAGGGCGTGATCGCGATGCTGTCCACGGCCAACCGGGAGGAGGCGGTGTTCGGCGGCGCCGGGTACCGGTCGACGGACGAGCTGGACCTGGACCGGGACGCCCGGCGGCACCTGGCCTTCGGCTTCGGCGTGCACCAGTGCCTGGGCCAGCCGCTGGCCCGCGCGGAGCTGCAGATCGCCCTGGAGACGCTGTTCCGGCGGCTGCCGGGGCTGCGGCCGGCCGGGGAGCGCGCGTTCCGCACGGAGTCGTTCATCTACGGGATGCGGTCACTGCCCGTGACCTGGTGATCCTGCGCCGCGGCGGTTCTGCGCCCCGGTGATCCTGCGCCCCGGGGCCCGCCGCCCGGCGGGCCCCGGCCGCCGGGTGCGCGGGTCACCCGGCTGGCCCCCGCGCCGGCGCGGGGCCCGGCGGCAGGGGCGAGGGACAGACCCGGCCCGACCGCGCCCGCGTCCGGGCGCGCCGGGGCCGGCCGAGGAGACGGAGCCCGCGATGACCGACATGAGCGAACGCTCCGCAGTGAGCACCGACCGCGAGGAGGACGTCCGGGCCGCCGATCCGGAGGAGGGCGTCACCTCGATGCAGAACCTGCACGCACAGGACACCTCCCAGGCGGAGGGCGACCCCATCCTGGACGAACCCGGCGCGAGGGGCCCGGACCGGGCCTGACCGTCCGCCACACCGATCCGACCGCCCGGCGGGACCGGGCGGTCCTTGTGACCGCAGGTGTCGCTGCCCGGGTGGTGGCGCACCGGCGGGGGAGGATAGGCGCATGACCGAACACGATCAAACCGACCGGCAGACCCGGCCGCCCGCGGACCCGCGCACCTCGTGGGCGACCTGGACCACCCAGTCGATCATCAGCGGCCCCGGCGGGGTCACCACCACCGAGGTCGGCCCCATCTCCGGCGACCTCACCGTGCACACCACGTGGGTGGACGGCGAGGCACGGCTGACCGTCCAGTACACCGGCGCGCTGGACTGGTACACGGTGTCCGGCAGCCCGGTCACCGCGACGGACGAGAGCACCGCGCGGGCCGTCCACCAGGCGATGGTGAACGGCGTCAAGACGGGGCACGGAGCGGTCGCCCCGCCCCCGGCCCTCGGCGGCTGACCGCACCCCCGTACGGAACGGGACGGCCTCCGGCGCGCAACGGCGCGGCCCCCGCGTCCGGCCGACCGGGCCCGGGGGCCGGACACGCGGCTCGGACGCGGGACAGAGCGCGGGGCCGGGGGGGCTGCCGCTACTCGGCGATCTCCACCCCGCGCCAGAAGGCCACCCGCCCCCGGACGTGCTCCGCCTCCGGCTTCGGGTCGGCGTAGTACCAGGCGGCGTCCGGGTTGGCCTGCCCGGCCACCTCCACCGTGTAGTAGTTCGCCGTGCCCTTCCAGCCGCACACCGTGGTGGTGTCGGAGGGCCGCAGGAACTCGGCCCGGACCGCCTCCAACGGGAAGTAGTGGTTGCCCTCGACGAGGACGGTGTCCTCGCTCTCGGCGACGACGGTGCCCTGCCAACTCGCTGTGGTCATGGGCCGATTGTGCCGCACGGGCGCGCCCGCGACCCGCGCTTCGGGAGGATTGCGCGGCTCGGCGGGTGCTCGGCGGCGGCTCGGGGCGGCCCGGGTGGTTCAGGGCAGCGGGTGGGCGTGCACCGGCAGGTGCGGGGTCTGGTGGCCGCCGCTGGCGAGCATCCGGACCTCCCCGGCCTCGCTGATCTCGGCCCGGACGATCCCGCTGGCATCCTCGTAGACGGGGTGCCCGCCCGGGCCCTTGGCGCTGGTCCGGATGACCACGACCACGTCCTGCGGGGCCTGGGTGCCGGGCGTGCCGGGGAAGGTGAGGGCGTAACGGTCGACGGGTTTCATCGGCGGATCCTGCTCCTCGCGTCTCAGACGGTCGCCCCGGCGGCACGGGCGTGCGAGCCCCGCACCTCCAGCTCGTCGAGCAGCCGGGCGGTGGCCTCGGCGACCGCGTCCACGGCCCGGTCGAAGGCCTCCCGGTTGTGGGCCGCCGGTGCACGGAAACCGGACACCTTGCGGACGTACTGCAGCGCGGCGGCGTGGAAGTCCTCCTCGCCGGCGTCGGGCGTGACGGGCGGGCGCAGCGTCTTGATGTTGCGGCACATGAACCCAGTCTTGCGCGCGGGGGCCGCCGAGGCGAGCCCCCTGCGCCGCACGCCCCCGATTCGTCACACGGGCCTCACGGGGACGTCATCCGGGCCGATTAGGATTCTCGACGAACGAATTCCCTCGCCACGCACCCGCCGCGCGCCCCACCGCCCGAACCGCCCGCACCCGCCACGCCCCCCGCCGGGCGCGGGCATCACCCCGGAGTCACCCCTTGCCTCTCGCGCTGTTCGCGCTGGCCGTCACCGCTTTCGCCATCGGGACCACCGAATTCGCCGCCATGGGGCTGCTCCCCCAGGTCGCCGACAGTCTGCACGTCTCCATCCCGCAGGCGGGCTGGCTGATCTCCGCGTACGCGCTGGGGGTGGTGGTCGGCGCGCCGCTGCTCACCGCGCTGGCGGCCGGGAAGCCCCGCAAGGCGGTGCTGGTGGCGCTGGCCGGGCTGTTCGCGACCGGCAACCTGCTGTGCGCGCTGGCCCCCGACTTCTGGACGCTGGCCGCCGCGCGGCTGATCACCGGGCTGCCGCACGGCGCGTTCTTCGGCGCCGGGGCGGTAGCCGCCGCCGAGCTGGTGGCGCCGGACCGGCGGGCCCGGGCGGTCGCGGTGATGTTCTCCGGGCTGACCGTCGCCAACATCGTCGGCGTCCCGGCCGCGACCCTGCTCGGCCAGCACCTGGGCTGGCGGGCGACCATGCTGGTGGTGGTGCTGATCGCCGCCGCCGGGACGCTCGCCATCGCCCGGCTGGTGCCAGCCCTCCCCTCCCCCGGCCAGTCCGGGCTCCGGCACGAGCTGCGGGCCTTCCGCAGCGGGCAGCTGTGGCTGGCGCTGGCCACCGTGATGGTCGGCTGCGGCGGGATGTTCGCCTGCTACAGCTACATCGCGCCGCTGCTCACCGAGGTCTCCGGGTACGCGGCCGGTTCGGTGACCGGGGTGCTGGCGCTGTTCGGGGTGGGGATGACGCTCGGCAACGTGATCGGCGGGTTCGCCGCCGACCGGGCGCTGCGGCCGACCGTCTGCGTCTCCTTCCTGCTGCTCTCGGCGACGCTCGCGCTGTTCGCGGTGACCGCGCACGCCCGCTGGTCGGCGGCCGTCACGGTGGTGCTGATCGGGCTGTTCGGCTTCGCGATCGTGCCCGCGGTGCAGACCCTGGTGCTGCAGAAGGCCCGCAGCGCACCCACCCTGGCCTCGGCGACGGTGCAGGGCGCGTTCAACCTGGCCAACGCCCAGGGGGCCTACTTCGGCGGGCTGGCCCTGGCCGCCGGGCTCGGCTGGACCTCGCCGACCCTGGTGGGCGCCGGTCTGGCCGCGGCCGGTGCCGTGGTCGCGGTGCTGGCCTGGGCGGCCGACCGGCGCCCGCCCGCCCCGGTCCCGGTGGAACCGTCGGCGGAGCGGACGGGCATGCCACTGACACCGGCACCGGCCCCGGCACCGGCACCGTAGGAGTCAGCCGCGGCGCAGCGCGGTGAGCTCCGTCGGGGCGGCGCCGCGCCACCAGGTGGGGTCGGCGGAGCCGTCGGTGGTGCGTCCGTCGCGGTGGACGTAGTGCCGGACGTCGCGGCCCGGGTCGGCGAACTCGCCGGCCAGGGCGCGCTCCAGCCACTCCGCGCCGAAGCGGAAGGCCTCGGCGGCCACCCCGCCGAGCGGGTGGAACTCGTCCTCGTAGACCCGCAGCTCCTTCGGGGCCCGGACCCGCTCGAAGCTCGCCAGGGCCTGGGTGAGGTCGGTGAGCTCGTCGAACTCGCCGATCCCGTAGAGCACCGGGCAGGTGATCTCGGCCACCAGGTCGCCGAGCGGCATGCGGTGGGCGAGGTCGCGGTCGAAGGCCTCCTCGTCGGTGTACCCGGCCATGTACATGTAGTTGTTCTTGAAGGTCGGCTGGGCCCGCTCGAAGATCGTCGCGAAGTCCCCGGTGACGGCCTCGAAGGCGGCGAGCGCGGCGATCCGGCGGTCGGTGGCGGCGGCCCGGGAGCCCCAGTAGCCGCTCATCGAGATGCCGAACATGCCGATCCGCTCGGCGTCGACCTCGGGGAGCTCGGCCAGGTGGTCGAGGTAGCGGCCGATCGCCCGCTCGTAGTTGCCGAGGTCGACGGTCAGCCCGCCGGCCCGGGTCTGCCCCTGGCCGGGGCCCTCGATGGAGAGCGCGACGATGCCGCGGGAGGTGTAGTAGCGCTCGGCCGCCCAGATGTAGTCCTCCTTGATCATGTCCATCCCGGGGCCGAGGATGACGGCGGGCGCGTTCTCGACCCGCCCGGCGGGCAGGTGCAGCAGGGCGTGGATCGTCGAGCCCTCGAAGTCCAGCACCACCCGGCGGACCCGGCCGTCGCGCAGGGCGCCCAGGCGGTCCACGCAGTGGTCGGTGTGGGCGCGCAGCACCGCCTTGCGCGGGTCGGTGGCGTCGAAGATCGAGTACTGGGCCCGGCCCCACATGACGGCGGCCCGCAGGTAGAGGTCGGCGGCGGTCTGCGCGAAGCCCCCGCGCTCGTGGTGGGCGGCGCGCTCCTCGGCCTGGCCGGCCACCGTCGCCCACGCCTTGGGCAGCATGGCACCGCTCCTGACCAGGGCGAAGACCTTGGCGAAGTCGGTGTGGTCGTGGCCGAGCTGCTCCATGGTCCCGACGGCCTCGGGGTGCAGCGCGTCGAAGCCGCCCTGGGCGAGGGCGATGTCCAGGGCCCAGTTCTGGCCGGTCGAACGAGTGGTCATGACGGTCTCCTCCTGGAGCGCTGTAGATAAGTACTTAGTGAGTAAGTACTTATCCATTAAGTACTGAGGCTAGTCTGTTGTCAACCCGCCGAGGAGGAACCCACCATGACGACCGCACCGCCGCCCGCGCCCGAACGCGCCCAGGCACTCGACCGCCTGGCCCGCGCCGCCTACCGGCTCAGCGCCGCGGACTCCCGGCTGCGCGGGCGCGCCACCCGCACCCCGGGCGCCCTGTCCCTCACCCACGCCCGCGCCCTGCGCACCCTGGCCGAGCGGGGGCCGCTCAGCATCACCCAGCTCGCCGCCGGCACCGAGACCACCGGCCCGGCCACCACCCAGCTGGTGAACGGCCTGGTCACCGCCGGCTACGTCACCCGCACCCGCCCGCCCGAGGACAAGCGGTCCGTCCTGGTCGCCCTCACCGAGGACGGCCGGGCCCGGCACGAGCAGCGCCAGGCCGCCCTGGCCGAGGCCCTGCACGCCGACCTCGACGACTACGACGAGGAGGCCCTGGACCGGGCCGCCGAGGTGCTGCGCCGGCTGTCCGCCGTCTACGACCGGCTGTAGCGGCGGACAGCCGACACTCCCTAGACCTCCCGGTCTAGACCTCCCGATGCGCCTCGGCGAGGAGCAGGTAACCCTCGCCGTTGGCCTTGATCCCGGCCCGCTCCTCCTCCGTCAGCTCCCGGCGGACCTTGGCCGGGACCCCCGCGACCAGCGAGCCGGGCGGGACGTCCATCCCCTGGGTCACCACCGCGCCCGCCGCGACCAGCGAACCGCCGCCGATCCGGGCGCCGTTGAGGACGGTGGCGTTCATCCCGACCAGGACGTCGTCCTCGACGGTGCAGCCGTGCAGCACCGCGTTGTGGCCGACCGAGACCCGCTCGCCGACCACCAGCGGGAAGCCGGGGTCGGCGTGCAGGGTGCAGTTGTCCTGGATGTTGCTGCCCGCGCCGACGGCGATCGACTCGGCGTCGCCGCGCAGCACCGCGCCGTACCAGACGCTCGCCCCGGCGGCGACGCTGACGTCCCCGACCACGACGGCGTTCGGCGCGAGGAAGGCGCCCGGGTCGACGGCGGGCACCTTGCCCCCGACGGTGGCGATCAGCGGCTCTGCCATGACTGGTCCTCCTGGTGGTGCTCGGCTGCACTGTCGCCGGTCAGCGTAGGGGGACGGTCAGGGCGCGGGGAGGGCGAGGTCGGGGGCGAGGCCGGGGGCGGCGGGCGACGACTGCGGGCCGCACAGGGCGGTGACGGTCAGCCGGTTCCAGGCGGCGTTGGCGGCCCTCCCGTCGCCGATGTCGTAGGCGGTGACGACGGAGGCGAACTGGCGCCTGCCGTCCGCCGAGCCGAGCATCAGGGTGTTGTACCCGGGGATGCCGCCGGCGTGGCCCCAGAAGGTGCCGCACGGGGTGTCCACCCGCTGGAGGCCGAGGCCGTAGCCGCGGCCCCCGCCGGTCGCGGTGGTCCGCTGCATCTCGGCCAGTTCGGCCGGGGGCAGCAACCGGCCGCCGAGCAGCGCTCCGAGGAAGGTGGTGAGGTCGGCGGTGGTGGAGATGCCGGCGCCGGCGGACCCGGCCATCGAGGGATCGAGCAGGGTGACGTCCACCGGGCCTTCGGCGGTCTTGAGGTAGCCGTGGGCGTGCGGGCCCGGGACGAAGGGCGAGTTGCCGGGCATCGAGGTGCCGGTGAGGTGCAGCGGGCGGATGATCCGGCGGGTGACCTCCTGCTGCCAGCTGTGCCCGGTGAGCTTCTCGATGATCATCCCGACCAGCACGAAGTTGGTGTTGGAGTAGGCCCAGTCCTGGCCGGGCGGGAAGGCCGGCGGGTACTTGTTCGCGATGTCGACCAAGTCCTGGAGGGAGTACGGCCGAAAGCGGCCGCCGTTCAGCCAGCCCTCGTCGGTGGACTCGAAGGCCGGGTCCTGGGTGTAGTTGGCGACGCCGCTCGTGTGGTCGAGCAGTTGCCGGACGGTGATCGCGGCGCTGTTGGGCACCACGCCGGGCAGCAGGCACTCCAGCCGGTCGTCGAGGTCCAGCCGGTGTTCGCCGACGAGTTGGAGGAGGGTGGTGGCGACGAAGGTCTTGGTGGCGCTGCCGATCCGGAACCGGCCCTCGGGGTCGGCGGGGCCGCCGGTGCCGAGGTCGGCGACACCGGTGGCGTTGCGCCACTCCAGCCGGCCGTCCTCCCGGACGGCGGCCAGGGCGGAGGTGGCGTAGCCCGGGCCGGTGAGGCCGGCCAGGGCCGCGTCCGCGGCGGCCCAGTCGGCCCGGCCGGCGGCGGAGTCCGTCCGGTCGGCCGGGTCGGCGGCGGAGAGGTGGAGGGCGCCGCGGCAGTCGGCGGCCGGGCGCGGTGCGGCGGGCGCGGCGAGGGCTGCCGGGGCGAGGGTGGCGAGCAGGCCCGCGGCTGCGGCGGCCGTGACGGCGGCGCGCAGCAGCGGACGGCGGGGCCTCCGGACCGGGGCGGTCGGATCGGCGGTCATGCCGGTCTCCCTGGGTCAGGGCGCCGGAGTGTCAACTCCGACTGTTTCCATGGGCCTTGACACCATGGCAGGACCGGTCCGCAGTCGTCGTCAGCCTCCCGGAGGGCCCACTACCCTGACCGTGGCCCGGGGCCGTACCCCGAGAGGTCTCGGGGTACGGCCGGGGGCCGGGCCCAGGACGGGCCCTAGAACGCTGATGAAGATGTTGGGTTCTGGCCCCACCGCGTGAGCGGTGGGGCCAGACTCGTTTCTGTGGCGATGGGGGAATGGGCTGGGGAGACGGTCGGGCCGGACGTGTGGGAGACGTGCCGGGAGCTGATCCCGGCGGGGAGTGTGTTCGCGTTCCTGGCCGAGCACCGGGGCAGGCT
>NZ_JBHWIV010000035.1:0-33115 GCF_042731675.1 Kitasatospora sp. NPDC059827
ACAAATAAACTCCATAAAACGTCCTGGCCGCCGGGTCTCATAAAAATCCACGTCAGCCGGGGGGCGCCGCCTACGGCGTCACCGTGCGTGGTGTGGCCTCGGCTGCGCCTCGGCGGGTGGTAGGTGGTTGAGGGAATTCGCCTGCAGCGAATTCTTGGGCGCGGCAAGCGCCGTTGGGGTGGGCGTTGGGCGTCGCTGCGCTCCGCCTTTCCTGTGGCCTTTCCTCCGGGCCTACGGCCCGTCAATCGGTCGGCTTTCCTGTCTTGTTGGGCTGGTGTTTTCACGGCCCTACGGGCCGATTGGCTGGCAGGGTTTCCCGGGCTGCGCCCGGGGGTGAGCGTTGACGATGTGACGCGGAATTCGGGTAGCGGCCCCATCCCTCCGGTCGGGCGGGGTGCTGGCCGGGGCCTGCGGCCCTCGGCGTTGACGATGTGTCGCGGACTTCGGGTATCAGCCACAACCCCACCCCCGGGGGGCTCCCCCGGTCCCCGGCCGATGGCCGGTCCGCCGACTGGTTGCTGGGCTGACGGCCCATCCTCCACCCCTGGGGCGGGGCCTGCGGCCCTCAGAGGGCGCCGGTGGGCCTCCGGTCCGGCTCGGGCCTCCCCGGCCCCTGTGGCGGGCCCTCACGGGCGCTCCGGACGGCGGTGGCTGACGGGCCCTCAACCGCAGACTCCCGGCCGGAATCCGAAGCGAATCCGGCGGCGTTTCCCCGACTTCCGCACAGCCCTATCCTACCGGTCCCCGGACGGGCGCGGGACGTGAACGGGCAACCTCGCGGCAACCGTCCATCCCGGCTCTATCCGGTCGCACTTCCAACGGGAATTCGAATTACCTTCCATTCCCTTTCAGGCGGCAATCCGAAAACCTTTCGTGGCGCAGCAGAGATGAATCGCATTCGGGCATACCGGAAAGGGGCCTGCGGCCCTCCACGCCGACACCGCGACCGCCGTTCCAGACCGCCGAGGAAATCCCGCCCGGCGTCAACTGAGAAATTCCCGGAGCGGCGACACCAAACCGAACACCGGGCCAGGACAGCGGCCCGGACGGGCCCCGAGACGGCCGAGCAACCCCGGGGGCCGGGACGGCCAGGACGGCGGCCTGGACGGGCAGCCAGGGCCCAGCAGCGGGCAGCACAGCAGCGACCGAGCCGGGCGCAGCAGGACGGCCTGACGGCCGACCAGGACGACGGCCAGGGCCCAGCAGCCGGGCGCGGCACCGGACGACGCGGGCAGGCGGCGGCGGGCCGCCGAGGCCGGCCTTCCCGGCCCAGCCCAGTGCAACACAAGGTGCAACACACCCACCCACCCCCGCTCCCAGCCACATAACGCCTGGTCAGACCCGCAACACGGCCCCGTGTTGCACCCCACCGCAACACCGCGTTGCACCCCCACCACCGGCCACCCGGCCGCCGAGCACCACCACCAGGACCAGACCGTCCGACAAGGCCGGCCTTCCCAGCGACCAGCACCAACAGCCGGACAACAACCCGACACCCGATCCAGTCGTTAGCCACGGGTCAAGATCACCTGATGTGAGGAGCTACGGATGCGCTCTCGAACTGTCGCCAGCGCCGTGCTGCTGTCCGCCAGCCTAATGGGTCTCGGCGCGGGTTCCGCCCACGCCGAGGACACGACCCCGATCACCGCCCCCCACGGTGCCGCGAACTGGGGTGACACCACCCAGTCGGGATACAGCAACGGCTCCACAAGCACCTACGACAACGAAATCCACAACGGCACTGCCAGCAACTTCGGCCAAGAGATCACGAACTACGGCTCCCAAGGGACCGACTACAACAACCAGCCGGCCACCTCCGACACTGCTAGCGGCCCGCAGACCCACTACGGCACCGACTGAGCAGCCACTGCACCCCGGGGGGCGCAGCCGAGGCTGGCCAACAGAGCGGGGTGCAACACGGGCCCCGTGTTGCACCCCGCACCCCTGCGGGCGCCGATGCCGCCCCGGACGGCGGCCAGGACAACCGGCACCCGGCGGTCGCCGGCCCCGGGACGGCAGCCCGGACCGGCGACCAAAACAGCCAGCTCCTCGCGGCCGTCAGCACCCAACAACAGCCGCGGCCCCACCCGGCCGACCGGCTTGCCGCCCTGCCCGGGGCTGCGGCGACCCGCAGCCCCGGGCAGGGCCTTCTCCTGCCTTGCTACTTCTCGGTCGTCCTCCTGGCCGTCCTCACCTGCGTGAGGCGCTCGAGACCGTCGAACGTGGTGGCCTCCGCGCCGCTGTCGGTGGTGGTCCCCGCGCCGCTCTTGGGCGAAAAGCCGTAGTCGTAGACGACCTCAGCCTCGCTGCCGGGCTCGCCAGGCAGGGGCCCAACAGCGGTCTCTTCGGTCACTGGTGCAAACTCGTCAGACATAGAAACCCTCCAACTCCGATGAAGGCGCGATCACGCCCGAAAGATCATGACGCACATGGCGCCCCCACACCGCAGAAGAGACCAACCCGATCGGCAAGCACGCAGACCAAGACGCCCGTGACCGAGGCCGGCCTACCCGGCGAGGGCAGACGGGGCGCAGCCCAGCCAGAGCGAGCACAGCGGGCCCCGGCCTGGACGGCGGACCCGGGACGGCGGCAACCGAGCAGCGAGCCCGGACGGCGCGGGGGCCCGGCAGCTCCACCCCGGACGAAACCGAACACCAACCCCCGCCACCACCCCCACACGACAATTCCAACCCGAACTCACACCACCACCGGCAACAAATTAACAAAAGCATCAACACGGAATAACCGACACAATTCAACCCCGAATACACGCCCAGAAGACCCGGTCGGCCCCCAACCAGGCCGACCGGACCCCCAACCCCACCAACCACCACACACAGTCACCAAAACAACCCGACCACCCACCACCCCCGGCGGCCGGGCTGCCGGGCTGCCGGGCTGCCGGGTCAACAGGCCCAACCAAAGGTCCAGACAACCAAGCGAGAGAGGCCAAAACACGCCCACCACAACCAACAGGTCACACACGACGACCCCTCGCCGGATAGAGCCTCGCGTGCAGTAGCCGGTCTTCCCACCACGGATCGGCCGGGACGGAGACCAGCGCGGCCACCAGCTCGCGCCGGGTCGGGACCGGCAGAGGACCCGTCAGGCTGCCGAGTGAGGTTCCCGTTCTCGGGGTGCCAAGGCCCTCCCGGCGGCCGCACGCCAGGGGTGGAGACAGGCAGGTGCGCCGGCACCTGGTCTAGCTAGGAGGCGTCGAGATCGCCGGCGTTGATCAGAGCCGCGCGCAGCGCGTCGACGAGATTGCCCTGGCCGTTGCCGGGCGGAAGCGCTTCGGCGGCGGCCAGCAGCCGGCGGGCCTGGAGGCGGACCGTGTGATCCTGCCACGGGGTGCCGGGGTGGGCCAGTAGGTGAGCCATCAGGCGCAGGGCCCCACGGTGGTTGGGGTGGTGAGCACAGCGTTCGGCGATGTGGTCGGGGTCGGTCAGGATGGGGGTGCGGCGGGTGGTGCCGAGGGTGAGGGTGAGCCAGGTGTCATCCGGCACGACGGTGGTGGTGGCGAAGGCGCCGGCGCCGGCGAGCGCGCCGGGCGGTGTGGTGGCGGCCAAGGCGGCGCGCCACAGGGTCTGGGCTGCGGTGTGCACTGTGGCGCTGGTGGCGGCGGCGGCGAGGTGGGCGATCTGCTGCAGCAGGTGGGAGAGTGCTTCGGGGCCGCCGGGACCGGCCGCGAGGTCGGTGAACAGCGTGGCGGGGCTGTCTAGCGCGTCTGGGCAGGCGAGGAGGACGAGCGCGAGCTGGCGGGTGGCGGGTCGTGGGGCGGCGGCACGCAGGTACGCGAGCAACTCGGCGCGGTCGAGGTCGATAAGGAGTAGCGCGTCGGTAGTGCCCCAGCGCAGCCAGAGCGAGGCCGCGGTCGGGCGACCGTCGATGGGCAAGGCGAGCAGGTGGTCGCGGTGGCGGACAGTGAGGTCGCGGGCCAGGGAGTGGAGTAGCGGCAGGCGCAGGGCGAGGGCCTGGGCGGTCGACGAGTCGTCGGGGCGAGCCGTCAGGACGGCGTCCAGGCGCTCGAGGAGGCCGTCGGGCAGGCTGACCAAGCTGGTGGTCCGGGCGTCGTAAGCGGCGTGCTCCAGGAGGCACTGGAGGGCGCGCACTGGCGGCTGGGTGGCGATGGGCCCCGGGTCCTGGACGGCCTGGTCCGACTCGGGCGACTCGTCGGGCTGGCCCGGTGCAGACGGTTGGGCAGGGTGGGTGAGGGGCTCGGTGAGAGCGTGCAGGTGAGCCAGGGCATTCGGCAGGGTGGCGCCAAGGTCGGTGTCAGCGCGCCAGGCGGCGGTGAGCAGGTCGAACATCGCTTGGCTGGCGAAGTGAAGCACGGCGGCCGTGGCGTCGTCGGCCTGGCCGTCGCTGGGGCCGGTGGTGTGTGCGAGGTCTGGGGCGGTGAGGGCGCGGTGGAGGTCGAGAGCTGCGCCAGTGGCGTCGGCCAGCGCGGTGTCGGGGAAGGCAGTGGGGCGGTCGACTTGGAGGGCGGCCACGGCCAGGTAGAAGGCCTGCAGGGACGGCTGGGCCAAGGCGTTGACGATCACGGCCGGGTTGGTGGTCCACGCGGCGGGGTCGGCGTGGATGAGCTGTTGCAGCACCAGGACGTAGCGGGGATGGCTCGCGTCGGGGGCGGCGGCCAGGCGAGCGGCTGCTGCAGTCGGATCCTGCTCGGCGGCAAGGTCGGCGAGTTCCTCGGCGCTGACGGTGTGCGGGGTGCGCTCGATCCAGGCGAGCGGCTTGCGTGGGAGGCGCGGATCGCGCGGGCCGGCCGGTTCGACGGTGCGCAGCGCAGCGAGGACGGGTGCCCAGTCGGCGAGGACCTCGGGAGGCAGGACGGGCGACCAGTCCCAGGCACGCAGCCAGGTCGCGGGCCAGGGTGCACCAGTGTTCTGGTGGGCGGTCAAGTCAGCTTCGGTGGGGGCGGCACCGAGGGCTGCGGCCAGGTCGGTACGCAGGCCGTGGGCACGGGCGATCGGGCAGGCGGCCAGCACCAGCTCAAGGAGACTGCTGGTCTCCGGCGCCGGGGCGTTGGCGGGCAGGCGGCCAGCCAGGGCGAGGCTCTGGTCCCACCACTCGCCGTCTCTTCCCGCCGCCGTGGTGCCGTCCTCGCTGGTGGGCTCACTGTCTGGGGCGGTGTCGGCCAGGTGGGCGGCCAGCAGCCGGTCGGCCAAGGGCGCGTCCGTCGTGGCCAGGCGGCCGGTCAGCTCGGCAGTGCGCTCAGCGAACGGTCGCCCGGCGGCGGCATCTGCGGCGGCGACCTCGAGCACCGTGCGGGCCAGGCGCGGGCCGAGTTGCAGACCGGGGTCGGCGAGGCGAACCTGCGCGAGATCCTCGCCAAACACCACGGGCCGCAGCCCGGCGTGGATGCGGCCCAGGTCACGGACCAGCAGGACCGCAGCAACGATCCGAATCGTGACAGCCAGCGCTGCGGCGCCGAGCTGGCCGTCGGCAGTACGGAGGTGACGGACGGTGGGGGCGAGCTGCGCCATAAGCGCGGCGGCCTCGTGATCGGGCAGGCGATCGACCAGCAGCGTGGCGTACTGCTCTTGGGCGTCGTCGTCGGTCAGGCGACCTTCCAGGACGGCCAGGGTGATCGCGTTGGTGGCATCGGCGTCGTCGTGTACGGCGTCGACGGCGGCCCTCAGCAGTGCCTCAACGGTGCGAAGCCAGTGCTCGTCGCGGTCCGCAAGCGGCAGCCCGCAGGCCCAGGACGCGGCCACGCGCAGCACCGCGCCGTCCGGGGCGGTGCCGGGGCGCAGGCTGCCGGCCACCAGGGCGTGGACCTGGTTGGTGAGGCCGATGCCGGGGCGGGCGGCTAGGCGCAGCAGCCCGGCGCGGGCCTTGGGGCCGGCCTCGGTGATCGCGCTGGCGCGGTCGGCAAGCCATCTGCGCACCGTGGACGCATGGTCATCGCTCAGGTAGTCGAGGTAGGGCCAAGCCAGCCAGGCGCCCTCGGCACCGGGGTCGGGCATCAGCAGAGCCTCATCCAGCAGGTCGAGCCAGCCGACTGCGGGGAGGGAGAGGAAGAAGTACTCGGTCGCTCGGGGGTCCGCCCATGAGGCCAGGGTCTTGGCGTTGGCCTCGGTGGGGTGCTGAACCCTGCTCAGGGCCAGGACCTGGGCAGCGCGGCCGGGCAGCGGCACGAACACCTCGCGAGCCGCAGCCAGCAGGGTGCGGTAGCGCTCGGCGGCCGCATCGAGACCGGAGGCCTTGCCGTGCAGGGTGGTGGAGGTCGTGCTGTACAAGTCGCCCCACACTGTCAGGGCCAACATCTCCTGGGCCGGGCCGGGGCGATGGCCTGTGTTCTGCTCTACGACATCGGCTATGCGTCGGCGGTGGTAACCGCCAGGAGTGCTCAGCTCGGCGCGCAGTGCCTCGGCCGCAGAACGGACCTCCTGCAGCACGGCAGTCGGGTCTTTCCTACGTCGGCGCCCGGCACCCGCCGCTGACGGCGGCTCGGTACCAGCGGGTTCGGCGGGCGGCTGGTAGGCGTCGACGGCCTTCAGCAGCGCACGGGCGGCGGCGGCGAGGCCGGGCTTCGTGCCGCCCAGACTCAGCAGGCTCTCCGCTGCTCCCCGCAGGCACGACTCAGCGATCTCCGCAGAACGCTCGTACCGGTCGTCGCAGAGCATCCGGTGCGCGTCACGCAGCAGCCCAAGAGCCCTGGCGCCGGGATCCCCCTGGGCCGCGAGCGAGGCCGCCAGCGCCTCGTCGACCGGCTCCAGGATCTGAACCGGGGGCCGGGGCAGGGAAGGGGCTGTGTCGTCGTCCACGCGGCACACCCTAGAGCGCAGCCGGACGGTGTGGGAGCAGCTTTGCACAGGCGGGGAGCCGTCGGCGTAGGCGGTGCAGAGCCCGGCGCCAGCGATGTGGGATTTCGGGGATCATGTTCTTACGGCACCACCATCGCGGCCTATTGCAGCCTACGGTTGGTACATGACGTGGAGTGACTTCGAAGTGGACACCGGGCTGGAACGCGACATCCTCGAACGTGGGCTGCCGCTCGCTCCTACCCAAGGCGACGGTACTTCCGGTGCCAGCATCGTCATGGCCACCAGGTCGTGGCATATCGCGCTTGCGATGGCTGACGGCACTTCTGGAACCCCTCAAGACTGCATCTCACTGCTCCGCATCCGGCCTCTGCTATTCGGAACGGCCTGGAAGGTGTTGGACCTGCTCTTCGAAGAGGCCCTACGACAGGCACACGTTCGTCCGAGGCAGAACGGTCGCTTCAGCATTTCGTCGAAGGAGCAGCAGGCCAGGCAGGCAGCAGCTGGCCCAGCCTTCGTGCCAGCGGATATCTGGCAGGCCGCGATGCTCTGTTACGCGGATACCGTGGAGTTGCGGCACAGTCTCGTCCACCGGAACGCGTACACGGACACGTCGGAGTCCCTCATCGGGCACGACGCGAGCGGACAGACACTCCGCCCCCTGGCCCCAGCCGAGCAGGAGGCGTTCGTCCGCATGGCGCTTCGCATGGCCGAGACCGTCATCAGCCAGCAGCAGAACCCGCGAAAAGAAGCAGACCTCCGCGGCCAGCTCTCCACTCTTAGCGCACTGCACGGCATGGTCTTCGCTCCCGCTGCTGCCATCGAGCGGGTCCCGGAGATCAGAGCAGCGGTCAGCCCTGAAACGAACGGCGACTACCTACTCGATGTGCCATACCTGCGAGCCAACACACCCTTCCCTGCCGCTCACTACATTGACTTGATCATCACGTTCAGCGACCGACCTGGCCAAGCCCTCAGGGGCCAGCTTGAAGAAGCACCGAATCAAATAGCGACAATCGATCCGCGTCAACCCCCGTCCTGGCTGCAGTAGCCTCCAGCACCACCAGCAGCAGGGTGCGGCCGCTCGCTACATAGCCATGGACCCTGGTCGCAGGCGTGGTCGGCGGCGATCAGGGGGCACAGCGCGGTGGCAGCCGTCGAGGAGAACCCGGCCGTCGCCGAGTTCCTGGCCGCCGTCCCGGCCTGCACCAGCACCCCGACCGGGGCCTGCCACACGCCGTCCGGGCGCACCTTGCGCTTGCCGCCCGGCAGCAGGAACTCGGTCTCGGTGGACCAGGACCGCACCGTGCCGACCCCGCCCGCCGCCCCGGGCGCGGCTGCCGCCGAGGACGAACGCGGCGATCGTCTCGTTGACCGCCATCGCGTGCTGAGCACTGGAGGAGCGGCCCGCGGCCCGGGCGATGCCGCCCATCTTTGAGCGGACCATCCCGAGACGGCGGCGGCCGCGTCCAGCCCGGCCGTGCCCTCCAGCCGCCATGTCTTGTGCCGTCCTGGATGTTGCCGTCGGAGGCGACCAAGCCGTGCAGCGCCAGCCCACTGGGGTGTACCGGGTTCGGCCCGGTACACCCCGCGCCGTCCTACGCCATCACGGTGTGGAGCAGCGTGGTAACCGCCACGACCGCGCCGAGGCCAGCCAGCGGACCTCCGACCGCGAACGTGAGGACGCCGGCTCCGAAGGCCACGGACAGGATCAGCGCCCAGCGCTGGGAGAGCCGCTTGGGCTCGTTGTTCTCGCTCACTACGGGTTACGCTCCTAACAGCTACATCCTGAAGCGGCCCCGGTTGCCCCCGGGGCCGTTCGCTTTTCCGCGAACGGCTGGCCACATGACCCTTCCGACCAGGTCGTAAGTCCATTCTGAGGGCCTGGAGCAGCAGCCTGACGGGCTGCCAGCAACGTTCCAACCCGCACTCAAGACTCTTATAAATTCCAAATTGGTAGTGTCTTATATGAGGGTTGGAACGTTGGGATCAGAACGTTGGGGGAACTGAGATGAGTGGAGCGCGTGAGGCGACCAAGCGTCGGGCCCGACGCCTGGCCGAGATGCGGAAGAACGGGTCCGTCACCGCCGCATGTGCAGCCCTGCAGCAGATCTGGAGCTTCCAAAGGAGCCCGGCCGAGCTGGAGGTCATGCGATCGCGTGGCATCGTGCTCCGCGCCCAGTTCCTGCTCCCAATACGCGGTCGGCAGCAGCTGCCACCACTGACTCAGCTGATCAGGTCCCGCGGTCTCGCGCTCCGGTTCTACTTGCTTGCGATCTTCGACGCGCACTGCCGCCTTGCGGTGGACGAGCCGTGGGCGAGCGCCCGTCCGCTGACCGGCAGGGGGTCCTGGTGCGACCTGGTGGCGATCGACGGGGCGTACAGCATCCCGGCGGAGCAGTACATGCGGCACGACACCAAGCAGGAGCGGACACTCGCCGACCAGCGGCAGCGGCAGGTTCAAGCCGCCCTGCGAACCCTGGAAGAGTTCGGTCCGGAGGACGAGCGGGTGCCCGGCCCCGGCGGCCCGCAGGCCTTGGTGGAGGTGCCTCGGGTAGGCAAGACCAGGAAGTACGGGAAGTTCTCGCTGCTACCCGAGAACGGCCGGGGCCAACTCCAGACACCGCGCACCTATCGTGTACCCCGCAGAACGTTCGACGGCCGGACAGTGCGAATCCCGGCCGATTTCTTCCTTGAAGGCTGGGTCCAGGTACTGACCGACGCGGAGATCGCTGTGTGGC
This sequence comes from Kitasatospora sp. NPDC059827, assembly GCF_042731675.1. Taxonomy (NCBI): domain Bacteria; kingdom Bacillati; phylum Actinomycetota; class Actinomycetes; order Kitasatosporales; family Streptomycetaceae; genus Kitasatospora; species Kitasatospora sp. NPDC059827. The sequence goes on from NZ_JBHWIV010000035.1 coordinate 9,512, forward strand.
TGATCCTGCTGTGGCACAGCCAGAGGTACCCAAAGCGGCACCTTGAGGAGGGCGTGTACCTCTACGCCAACCGCCGAAAGCAACTCGGTCTGCGCCGCGATTCCTGGGAGGATGCCTGTGCGCGCCTGCGGGAGTTCGGGCTCATCCGGTATGCGGTTCCCCCAGAGCCGGAGGGCGACAAGCAGGGCGCCACCGACGAGCCCGCCGTTCCGGACGAGGCAGCCGTGCTGGCCATGCTCGTCGAGCAGTTCGACGGGGTCTTCGCTTCTCCGTTCGATCAACCGGATGAGGTTACTCAGTACGAGCCCCACCGGTACCAGGTGCTCGGCGGCGGGCTCAGACAAGAGGCGTTGGACAAGGTCATCAAAGAGACCACTCATCGGCTCAAAGGGCTGGGGTGAGTCGGGAACCGAGCAGTGGAGGCTGGCGCATCTGGTTCAGGCGCGCGAACCCGCTGGGAGGCGCTCTAGACCGTGACGGCCGGTCAGAAACGGCTGCGGCGTGCGCCCGGCCTGGTGGGCGGGACCTGGTCGGTGCCGCGCAGTGCGAGGGCAGCGGTACAGGTGCGCTCCAGCCAGCTCATGACCCGGCACAGCGTGGCGGGGTCGAGGGTGGCTGGTGAGGTCGCGGACGGCCTGGTGGTCGTCGTCGGTCAGCGCGTGGAGGCCGGCGCGGTCGAGGGTGGTGTAGAGGGGCTGGGCGGCGGTGCCGCCGAGGCGGCAGTGGGCGGTGTCGGTGGTCTGACGGGCCTGGTGGGCGGCCTCGCGGGCGCATTGGGCGACGTCCTGGCGGTGGCGTTCGGCGCGCAGCGCGTGCTGGAGGGCGGTGTCGTGGTCGGGGTCGTAGCGCTCGGCCCCGGTCTCGGTGATGTGGTCGTGGACGCGCTGCCACTCGGTCAGGGCGTCGGCCGCGGTGGCGTGGGCGGTCTCGTCTCCGACGTCGGCGTACCGGTCGGCGGCGCGCTCGTCCACCCGGGCCTGGTGCAGGGCCTGCTGGATGTTCTCCAGGGTCATCCCGGCGGCCCGGCGGCGGACCCGGTGAGGGACTTCGCCGAGCAGCCCGTGCTCCTGGTCGTCGTCCTCGTCCGGGGTGTGCTCAGGATCGAGGCGCAGAGCGTCGGCGGACATCTTCCGCAGCAGCAGGAGAAGGCGGTCGGCGGTGCCGGGTGGGACGGGGCGGCGCAGTTCGCCGGTGCGCGGGTCGAGGTCTGCGCGCCACTGGGTGGCGGCCGGGCGCAGGCTGTTGACCCGGCCTTCGGGCAGCAGGGCGGTGTCGAGCCCCCGGCGGCGCAGGGCGTCGTAGAGGGGATCGAGGTCACCGGGGGTCCACAGGACGACGGTGCGCTCGGCGAGGAGGTTGGTGAGGTCGGCCAAGGCGGGGGCGGGGTCAATGGCGTGGTCGGGGGCGCCGGGGGTGCGGGGGCCGGTCAGGCGCACGGTGCGGTCGTAGAGGGAGGTGCCGGTGCGGTCGAGGGCGGTGAAGCGGGCGGCGGCCGGCAGGCGGGGCGTTCCGGCGACGGTGGGCTCGCCGGGGGTGTAGTCGATCTGGAGGACGGCCAGGTGCTCGTCGGCCAGGAGGCGGTAGGCGGTCTCGGCAACGTCCTGGGCGGCCGCGCGGGCCTCGGCTTGGCGGGTGCGCAGGCGGGTGATGTGGGCGCAGGTTCCGCACAGGGCCCGGCCGTCGGCGGCCGGGGTGCACGGCGTTTCGGGGCGGGCGCCGCAGTCCTCGCAGGTACGGGTGTTGGTGGTGCGACGCGCGCCGGCCGCGAGGAGCTGCGCGGCGGTGGCCGCGGTCGGGACGGACTCGCGCACGTCGTACAGGTCGAAGGTGTCCTTCCGGCCGGTGCCGGGGTTGGGGGCCTCGATGGTGGCGCGGACCGGGCCGGCCGGCTGGCGCGGCAGGTCCAACGCGGCGAGCTGGGTCGTGGTGCGCAGGTGGTCGGGAACCTCGCCCCAACGGGCGTAGGACGGGACCGGCTTCACGGGCTCCGGCATGGTGTTGGTGCCTCCCCTTCTTGGCTGTGTGTTCAACGGCGGCCGCCACCGGGTGGTGGCGGCCTGGTGGGTGGTCAGCGTGTTTCCGGCCCGGTTGCGGGCGGTTGGTCGTCGAGCGCACCGGACAGGCACTCGGCCGTCTCCAGGTCGAGGTCGACGGCCAGGCCGTCCAGGTAGAGCCGCTGGTCGACGGTGAGGCCCAGCTGGGGATCGTCGGCGAGGCGGAGCAGAGCGGCGGCGACCAGGCCCCTGGCGGCTGCGGTCAGGCCGTGGCGCATCGCCTCCTCCAGGTCCTCGGGCGCGGTGCCCCGGGTGGTAGTGGCGGGCGATCCCGTACGACTCGCAGGCCCGCTCGACCAGGCAGGCCAGCGCCTGGGCACCCAGGCGGTCGGTCGGCTCCTCGGTCAGGCACAGCGGCGGGCGGGCCGGCCTGAGGGTCGGGGTGGTGAGGGCGGTCATCGCGCGTGCCTTCCGAAGTGTGGGAATCGGGTGCGGGTTGGCGGGGCCGCCGCCGGGTGGTGGCGGCCCCGCGGATGGAGGTCAGGTGGGCGGTTGGTAGCCGTTCTGACGCATGATCACGGTGATCAGCTCGATGCAGCCGGAGCAGATCGCGACGCCGGGTCCGCTGACCAGGTGGTCGCGCTGGCGGTGGGTGGCGCCGCAGAACGAGCAGTGGACGGCGGCCGGGCCGTAGCGCAGGAGCTGGGTGCAGATGGTCTCGGTCACCCGCGGAGCCAGGGGTGGATGGTGCAGGTGCCGTCGGCCTCGATGCGCAGGGTGTCGCCGTAGTGGGCGACGGCGCGGGCCTGGCCGGCGTGGGGCCACAGGGTGAGGCCGTCGACCTCGGCGCGGCCGGTGACGGAGCTGGTGGAGTAGTGGGGCTTGCCCTCGACGAGGTCCTGGTCCCAGAGCTGGTAGGCGGTGGCGGGGGTCAGAAGCCACTGCCGGGCGCCGGTCGCCGGGACGGCCGGGGCGGTGGTGTTCGCCATGGTGCTCTCCTCTGTGGCGGTGCGAGGGGGCGGGGCCGCCATCGAGTGGTGGCGACACCTGACGGGTGGTCAGTTCATGCTTGGCGAAGTCGGGGCGGGGCGGCCCGGCACACGGGCCGCCCCGAGGTCGGTGGTGCTACTGGTCGATGGTGCAGTCGTGGTCGGCCTCGACGTAGTCACCGTCGGTGAACTGAGTCTCCAGGGACCAGCCGCAGGTGCATTCGGCGCGGCCGTCCCAGCCGATCTCGGATCCGTCGTCGCTGTCGCAGTCGTGGTCGGCCTCGACCAGGGTGCCGTCCTCGAACAGCGCGTCGCCGCCGTCGCCACAGGCGCCGCACTCCCACTGGGCGTACCAGGAGATCTTGGGCGGCTGGGTGGTGGGGATGGTCACTCGTCTCCTCCAGGAAATGGGCCACCCCGGCCGGGGGCCGGGACGGCGGGGCGTTCGGTGCGGGTCAGCCGGTGACGATCTCGGCGTGCCGGGTGAGGGCGTCCAGGAGCACGGTCTGCTGCGGGGTCAGCTTGCCGTCGGTGCGGGCATCCGCCTGCTTGCGCAGCCAGGTCCCGGGGCGGAAGGCCGGGTCGTCGCCGAGGCCGGTGCGGTTGGCGGGGCCGTCGAGGGTGCCGCCGGCGGCGAGGTAGGCGAGCAGGCGGCGGTAGGAGCGGTTCCAGTCCGGCTCCAGTCGCCACAGCTCGTCCAGGCCGTCGAGCTTGGCCACCTGGTCGGTGGTGAGGCCCGTGGCCTTGCGCTGGCGGCGCATCCACGCGCCCACCGCGTAGTCGTCCAGCTTGGCGGCGGCCGGGATGGCGAGGTGGCCGTGCCGGCGGTGGAACGCGGCGGCGTAGGCGTAGCCGCGTGCCCAGGCGTTGGCGTTCTTCGACCAGATCATGCCGAGCGCGTCCAGCTCGCTGACGCGGGCCGGGTCGAGCAGGCCCTGGCCGTTCAGGTGGCGCTGGCGGGTGAGCCAGGAGATCAGCTCGGCGTGCTTGGCCTTGTCGGTGGGGTCGAGGTGGCCGTGCTCGATGTGGAACCTGGCGGCGACCGCGTGCATCCGCTGCCACTCGACCGCGCGAGGGTTGAACGCCCGCAGCTTCACAGTCTGGAGGATCTGCGCGGCGTGATGGCGGGCGTTGATCTTGAGCCACTCGACCGGCGACTCGATCGGAGCCGGCGGCTGCTCGCTCTCCGCAGCCTCGGCGGGCTCGCCCTCGGCCGGCTTGGCCGCGGTCGTGTGCGCGGCGGGCTGCGAGCGGCTGCCGCGCAGCTCGGTGATCCGGCCGACCACCCGGGGGTCGTGCGCGGCGAGCGCCCGCAGGACCCGCCAGATGGTGCGGAAGGCGCTCGCCTCGATCTCGATGTCGGCCTCCGCCTTCACCGTGGGGTCGGCGTCGCGGACCTCGGCCGGGTCGGCGGTGGCGTCCATGCTCGCCAGCAGCGAGCCGAGGTAGACCGGGATGACGATCCAGGAGATCTTGCCCTCCATGAAAGCCTGGCGCAGCGCCCTGCCGATCGCTTGGACGATGTCGATGATCGAGCTCTTGGGGTCGGCGAAGACGATCGAATCCACGCTTCTGACGTCGATGCCTTCGGACAGGAGTCGGGCGTTGGCGAGGATGCCGCACTCCTCGCCGTCCTCTCCGGTGTGGGCCTTGAACTCGGCGAACGCCTGACGGCGGTCCTTGAGCCGGTCGGTGCCGGCCACCGCCTTCGCCCAGATCCGCTCGGGGCGCTCCGCGTCGGGCAGCAGCTCGGCGGTCTCCAGCAGGGTGTTCGCGAACTCCCGCGCCGCGCTGACGCGGGAGTGGAAGGTGATGACGCGGCGCAGGCCGAGGTCGGCGACCGCGCGCAGCACCGCGATCTGCAGGGCCAGGCGCAGCAGTTCCTCGTTGCTGCGCTGGGAGCGCAGGTCGGCGACGGCGGGGAGGTTGAGGAGCTCGCGCAGGTCCTCGTCCGTGACCACCGGCACGAGGACGCGGTAGTCGGCGAGGTAGCCGTGTTCGATTCCTTGGCCGAGGGTCCAGGTGAAGCAGGTCTTGCCGTAGATCGTCTCGTCGTCCATGGAGCAGAGCGCGGGCGGTTGCTCCGTGCTCTCGCTGTCGGCGTCGGCGAGGTCGGCCAGGCCGTCCTTCGCCTTGCGGTCGTCGGCGATCCTGGGGGTCGCGGTGAAGGACAGCCGGCGCTTCGCCGGAACCTTCGCGTCGTCGTGGATCGCGGCCCACGCCTTCCCCTCCGAACCGGCCGTACGGTGCGCCTCGTCGATGACCACCAGGTCCCAGGCCGGCAGGCCGCACAGCTGGTGGGCCTGAACGATGCGCTCCAGCGAAGCGTAGGTGGCGTACACGGTGACCGGCTCGCCGGTCTTCTCCTTGGCGACCAGGTCGGCGATCCGGGCGGCCTGAGTGGTGACCTGGGCGTGGACGCGGCCGCCGGCCTCCGCGCTCTCCAGCGCCTCGTCCCGCGAGCACGCCGCCACCGCCAGGCCCCGGCGCGCGCCCCGCAGAGACCACGCCTCGGCGGTCTGCTCCAGCAGTTCGATCGTCGGGACCAGCACCAGCACCCGGCCCTTCGCCGCCAGCCGCCGGGCGCAGCCGGCCGCGATGAGCGTCTTGCCGGAGCCGGTCGCGGCCAAGACGGTAGCGCGGCCGCCGTCCTTCACCTCACGCACCGCGGCCGCCACCGCGTCCTTCTGGAACCAGTGCAGCGGCAGCGGATTCACCGCGGCGGTGCCGGTCGGCGGTGCCGGGACCGGCGGTTCGGTCTGGGTGCGGAGCCCGGCCGGCACGTCGGCCTCGGTGGCGGTGGTGGTCTCCACGGCGGTGCTCTCCTTCGGATGCTGAGACGGCTGGGCCGGTGCGGGCGGTGCTGTGGAAGGGTCAGAGGCGGGCGGCCTCTCCCCGGGGCCAGGTCATGGATGGGGAGAGGCCGACCGGACTACTGCTGGTCCTCGGGGATCCAACCTCTGACCTCGAGGTAGGCGATGTCGGCGTCCTCGACCGCCCGGCCGGTCTCCACCAGCCACTCCCGCATCGCCTCGGTCACGTCGCCGTGGTGGTCCGCAACGCGCTGGGACCACTCGGCGGCGTCGAAGCCGCCAGTGGACGCGGAGCCGTAGGTGCGCTCCTCGGTGCCGTCCGCGCGGGGGATGAACCCGCGCCGGACGCCGCCGGAGTCCTTCTCCGAGCCCGCGCTGTAGACGTACTGGTCGGCCTTCATCCTCACCGTGAAGGCGAGGCGGCCGCCGGCCTGGCCAGTCTCATGGACCACCGGGGCGAGGTGGCTCGCGCCGGACTTGATGGCCTGCTTCCCGGCCCGGCCGGCCATCGACCCGCCCGCCTCACCGACGACGTCCTTGCCCCGCACCCGCGCCTTCTGCCCGGTCTTGGTCCGGCGGCGGCTGGTGTTCGCCTCCGCGATCCCGGACAGCGCCTCGGTGTCCCGCTCTCCGCCGCGCACCGCGCGGACCACCTGGCGCAGCGCGTTGACCATGCTCGCGCCCTTGCCCTTGGTGAAGAACTGCGAGACCAGGCTGGCGTCGCGGCCGAGCATCCTGGCAACCTGGCGCTTGGTGTAGCCCTGGTCGATGAGCTCCTGGGTCAGGCGGGCGGCCTCGTTCGGATTCTGCGGGTCGGCCGGGCTCACTGGTCAGCCCCCTTCTCGATGGCGGCGAGTTCGGCGCGGCCCAGGCCGCGCAGCTTGAGGTACTGCTCCTGACTGGCCGGGTGCTCGACCGGGCCGGTCAGGTGGCCCTTGAGGAGGTAGTCGCCCGGCTCGCCCCGGTACGGCCAGGGCTGGCGCTCCGTCAGGGCGATGCCGTCGGTGCCGAAGTAGACGACAGTGCCGGGCTTGGCGTGCAGGGCACCGGCGTGGCCGACGATCTGCTTGCCGTCGCGGTACTTCATGTCCAGCAGCGCCGCCCGCGCCCCCGACCACACGTACGCCGCCCACTCCGGGTGCGCGTACGGGTCGCGGGAGAAGCCGGCCTGCCGCTGCCACGTCACCACCTCGCCGTCCTGGCCGAGGATCTCCACCCCGGCCGGGAGCGCCTCCCCGACGGGCGTGGTGCCGGAGACCAGGCGCGGGCGCTGCGCGAAACCGCCCAGGCCGAACAGCAGCACCGAGCGGACCGCCCGGGAGGCGAGGTAAGCCGCAGTGCGCTGGCGCTCGTCGCCGTGCAGCTTCGAGAGGTTGGTCAGGTCCGCCCACGCCGACTTGAGGCGCTTGCCCCACTCGTCCAGCGGCTTGCCGTCCTCGAACAGCAGACCGCCGAGGATCTCGACCTTCCACGGCATCAGGTGGTTCGACAGCGCCAGGTGGATCTCCGCACCGCCCGCCCAGGTGGTGAACGTCGTCCCCGGCTCGGACGGGTAGATCCAGGCGCGGTCACCGGTCACCGGCGCGGGCAGCAGCCCGACGTGCTGCCAGCGCTGCGGGACCGTCACCCTGACGTTCCAGTGCGAGCAGGACATCAGCGCCTTCACCTGCTCCGCCCCGGTCATCGCAGCGAACGCGCCAGCGGTGATCCGGCGCGGGGTGCCCACCGGGCTCTTCCACAAATGCTTGGCGTAGGCGAAGGTGCGGTCGTACTCCACCAGCGCGGGCAGCTGATCCGGCACGCGCGGCGGCAGGATCAGCTCGGTGCGGCCCTGGCCACCGGTCGCGTGCAGCAGGCCCCGCAGCTCCTCGCTGAGAACCGGGTAGCCGCCGGCCCACTTGCCGGTGGTCGGGATGGTGCGCGACCACAGGTCCCGGCCCGTCTGCGACGGCGAGCCCATCAGAACCGCGTCGTCCCAGTGACGGCGCAGCGCCTGCCACAGCAGCGTGAACGCCTGACGGCAGGTCACGACGTCGGCGCCGTCCGGGTCGAACCACTCCCCCATCGAGCGGATCTCCGTGACCGGCCCGTCCGGGGAGGCGACGGGGGCGTAGCGGCCGACCGGCTGACGCTGGTGGACGAAGTGCCCGGCCAGCTTGTCCCGGCCGCTCCCGACTGCGGTGGTCCACCGCTCGCTCGGGGTGTTCAACCACGCCGCGACCGCGTCCTTGAGCGTGGAGTACCGCTCGGCGCCGTCGTGCCACGGGGCGCCGGCCGTGATGTAGATGCGCTCCGTGCCGGGGGCGGTGGCCAGGACGGCGTCCAGGATCTCGCCCGGGGTGCGGGCGCCGAGGTCGACCCGGACGACCTGGTCGCGGACCGCGAGCATCCCGGCGGCCGCGTCCAGGAACACCGTGGCGCGAACCTGCTGCGTGAAGTTGGGGCGCTTGGAGACCAGGCCCGTGGTGACGGCCTCGAACCGGGCCCCGGCAGGGCCTTCGGGGAGGGTGGGCAGCTCACGCGGACCGGCGGCAACGGCCGGACGCTCCACCGCGGCGACCGGAGCGACCGAGGCCGCCGGGACGACCAGCGCCGCAACGGCGGGGGCGACCTGCTCGGCGACGACCTGGTCCTCGACGACCGGGGCGGCCGGGGCCGGCTGCTCGAGTACGGGAGCCGGGCGGGTCAACGCCGGGGCGACCGCGACAGCGGGCTCGGCGACCGGCTCGGCCACCGGGGCCGGGGCGGGCGCAGCGACGGCGGCGGCCTGGTCGTCGGCCTTGGCGGCGCGGACTGCGGCCGGGGTCGGGTCCAGCAGCGGGGCGATCCGCACGACGTCGCCGACCGACAGCCCGGAGGCCTTCGCGATGGCCGGCGCCTGGGCGCCCTCGTACCCCGCCAGCCCGGCCACGCGGCGCGCACGCTGGGCGGTGAGCTTGTCCAGCTCCTTCTGCGCGGCGGCGACGGCCTTCTCGGCGGCCGTGATCTCGGTACGCAGCTCGCGCAGACCGGCGAGCTCGGCGGTGTACGACTTCCGGTCCATCAGCGGGTCACTCCTTCGGCGGCGTTCTGCGCGACTTTGAACAGATCGTCGGACATCGAGTCCCTCAGCGTCCGTTGGACCGGGTCGGGTCAATCCGGGGGTCACCGAACAGGGCGTCGAAGACGTCCTCGGTGACACAAGCGATCAGGCCCTGCTCGGCGTGGCGCAGGGTGTAACCAGCGGTGCGTCCGAGGTCGGCCACCGCGATCGGGACCTGGGGGCGGTAGTAGAACTCGAGCTCCCGGCCGGCGAACTCCGTGGGTTCGGCCCCGCCCTGTGCGGGGTTGAACGGCAGGGTGAACGAGGGCAGGCCGACCACGTCCTCCTCGGTGGCCAGGTACAGCACGCCGTCGTCGGTGGTGCGGAAGGCGACGGCCAGGTCCACGCCGCCGGCGCGGCGATCGCGCGGGAGCCCGTGGCCCTCCAGGACCCGGCCGAGCTGCGAGGGAGCCATGGCGGCCGCCAGGCCCAGCGCGCGCCGGTTGGAGTAACTGTCGCTGGCGTCCGCGCGGGACATCGCCAGCTCCTTGACGACGGTCAGGCGCTGGGTGACACGGCTGATGCAGTCCACCAGAGCGGTCAGGTCATCGAAGGTGGAGGCCTGCGGCGGCTTCACCGGCTGCTCGTCGCGCAACGCCGCGAGCAGTGCTCGGGCGAGGTCGTCGTGCACCTCGACCTGCTCGCCGCCGATGCTGATTTTCACAAGAAAACTCCCAAACAGTAGGACATAACCAAATCCTACACCCGTCTGCTCTTGGAAACAAAGAGGAGAGGGGCGCGCGGCGCTGGCCATACGCCCTCACTTGCTCCGGGTCGGACCGCCTCGCGACGGGTTCGACAACCTAGGTCCAGGACCGCAACGGGAAGTCAGTCGGGGCCGTTGGCCGGGGTGGTGACGGCCTTGCTCGCCTCCCAGCAGGTCGGCGGCCCACAGGCTGTCCGCCATGGCAGACGTGCATAGCAGTGCAGATCCGATGGCAGCGCGGCCGTCCGAGGCTCCGGCGGCGCCGGGCTCGGACTCGGCCGGGCGGCGGGACCGTGCCCGCGAGTACGCCGTGGACCAGCTCGTCAGGCGTCTGCAGAACGCGCGCTACACCGCGGCTGGCAGGGACGGCTGGTGGTGGCCGAGGTGGCGGGATGCCCGCGCCGTGTCCCTGCTGCAGCGGGCGGTAGTTCGAGCCTGCCGATTCGACGGTGCGCCGGAGGAGGCGTTCCTGCGGTACGCCAAGGTCGACCTGCTGGTGCACGTGGTGACGGACTTGAAGGCCGGCCCGGATGCGATGAAAGAACGCATGGAGGGCATCTGCTCTGCGGGCACCCTGGACGAGCTACGCAACTTCGTGCGGGCCTCCACCGGCCGTCCGAACTGGGACTTCACCTCGTAGCGCCCCCGCCAACGACCGCACCCCAGCCCGCCCGGCCCCCGGGCGGGCTAGCCGTGTAGTTCAGAACGGGGGCTGGTCGTACCAGCACGGGCTGCTCTGGTGCCCGAGCGGCTGGAGGCCGTGCTGCTGGAGGACGGCCACCGCTTCGTTGGGGCGGCCGAGGTCGATCAGGTACCCGGCCAGGTCGTCATGGTGGGTTGGCGCGTGCTGTTCGAGGACGGTGACGGCTTCCTCGGTACGGCCGGCGCCGGCCAGCGTCCTGGCGACATGTGCGGCCGCGTACGGGGTGCCGCCTTCGGGATGGGATTGCGCCTGCTCGATGGCCTCGTCGACGCGGTCGCAGGCGGCCATCAACGGGAGCCGGATCCAGAACAGCTCCCACTCCTCCGTGCCGCGGCGGGCCTTGAGGTCGTCGAGGTAGGCCAGGGCGTCCTGGGGACGGCCCTGGTCGGCGTACAGGGTACACAGCGTGTCGACGATCCAGTCCTCGGCACCTCCCGGGGCGTCGGCCAGCGCGCGCATCACCCCGATCGCATCCCCACTGCGGCCGTGCCGCGCCAGCAGCTGGGCGAGGTGGACCGCCACGTGGCCGCGGGCGACGGTCGCCATGGCGGCCTGCCGGTACACGGCGACCGCGCCCTCGACGTCGCCGCGCTCCTCCAGCAGCACCGCCAGCCGCCGCGCCGCGCGCCCATGGTCCTCGGCCGCCGCGTAGGCGCGCAGTTCCTCGATCCGGCCGTGCCGGGCCAGCAGTCCGGCCAGCTGGTCGCGGGCGTCGATCGAGTTGCTCTCCAGGGCGCTCAGCAGGGCGATGGCCTCGTCGACGCGGCCCTGGCGCTCGCGAACTCGCGCGAGCAGGCCGATCGTCGTGTAGGTGTCCAGGCCGCGGCAGCACCACGGGCTGTCACACCGGTGGTGACCGGCCGGGATCCTGGCTTCGAGCAGGGCGGCGGCCTCGTCGTCGCGGCCGGCGACAGCGGCGACGTCGACCAGAACCCGGGCGAGGGAGTCATCGTCGACATGCGGCAGCAACAGGTCGAACGCCTCCCCCGCGCGGCCGTGCCGGGCGAGCAGGCGGGTGTAGGACGCCAGCGCGTGCGGGTGGCCGAGCAGCATCCGGGCGCGGGTCAGCTCGATCGCCTCCTCGGCGCGGCCCCAGTCCTCCAGCAGTTCGGCGGTAGCCTCAACAGCGGTCCACCAGCCGGTCGCGAGGTATGGGGCCAGCACGTCCAGCGCCTCGGGCCGCTGGCCCCGCTCGCCCAGCAGCCGCGCCCACTCCCGCGCGCAGAACCACTCCCCGCGCCCGGCCCAGGCCTCCACTACTTCGGCGTGGCCGCGCTCGATCAGCCGGGACACCAGCTCCGGCGGGAGGTATCCGGACCGGGTCCGGGCACGGTAGTCAAGCTCAGCAGCGTCCACACGGCGCACCGTAGTACCGGGCCCTGACAGCCCGTCGCTGCGGCCGGTCCCGAGCACCGGTAGTGGACAGCCGCTCACCGGTCTGCGCCATCCGGCCGCCGATCGCGGCCCTTGTCGCAGGTCTTTCGGTTTCCGCAGGTGAACGCGGGTTGACCGACCACCAGGAAGGTGTATCGTCCGCCGGTTTCACCGCTGCACTCTTGATCAGGGGCCGCAGCAGTGGACGTGCTCAGGAAGGATGTCGCCGCTGACGATCCTGAAGCTGCCGACGGGCGGTCGACCAAACGATCTCGAACTCATCAGCCGACAACCACTGCGGGTCGTGCCCTTCCCACTCGGAGATGGGTAGTTCCGCGGTCAGACCGTAGACACTCTCGTAGTCAGCCAGCCGACCGGCGCTCTGGGCTTCTTGCCACTCGGCCAGCGACGCAGCGGCCAGAACCTTGCTGCCGGGCTCCTGCAACTCGACTTGCCGGATCACGTGCCCATCGGTGTCCAGCTCGAAGTAGAAGCAGACGGCCTCCTCGTCCCAGAAGCAGCGAAGCCAGCGCGTCACTGGTTCACCGTGTCGAAGGGCTCGTCGTGCCAGCGCCAGCCGGCGGTGCCGTCGTCGTGGATGTTCAGCATGAACTCGGCGACGGGATTCCCGTCGGGAAACGTCAGGGTGAGCGCACTGCGGATCCGGAAGTAGCACTCGTCGATCTGTTCCCATGCCTCTTCGTCGATGGCCCGCTCCTGCTCCGCGAACAGCGGACGGAACTCTTCAAAGCCGGGAAGTGTCTCGACGTCGGCGTGCATCCAGGGCCAATCGGCGCCGGTCACCGACAGCCGGGCAACCTCATGGTCGCCGCGGTAGAGCCGCCAGACACTGCCGGTGGCCAGATTCGGGTTACTCATCTCGCCATGATGGCGATCACCACTGACATTGCGATCCCCATCGCGTCCCTCAGCGGCCGCCGGACCTCGACCCCATCCTCCACCCAGGTCGCATCGAAGCCCGCCACCTCCACAGCAGGGCCTCATCGGAAAGCGCACGCGTCCGGTGAGACCGGACAGACACCAACACCAACGGACCAGATCATCTGAGACGACGAGCGAATCGGACCAGATCATCTGAGACAGGGACCAGATCGCCTGAGACGGGACAGTTCCCATTGGAGCGTGGGGCGTCAGGGCCGGCGGTTGAGCAGCAGGGCGAGTTGTCCTGTGCCACCGGACCTTGACCAATTGCCATTGAAGATTGACCACTGCCCAGTTCTTGTCAGCGAACTTTGACTGCCCAGGTCAGCGCCCGGGTCTGTACGGCCACGCTTCGGAATCGGCGAGACTCTCCCGGGGAGGCACCTGGGGACGCCACTCTTCACGGTAGCCCGGCGTGTCGTGGTAGGTCTGGGCGAGGAACCTGACCGCCATTCCAAGGCCGACGGCCCAGCCGGCATCAAAGTCCTTGCTGTTGGTGGATCCGGCTGGCATGTCGAGGTGTGCAACCGGTGCGTAGAGGTCCGTGACGGCGCGAACCATGTCGATCATGGGGATTGTGCTGTCGAGGGTCACGTCCGTGTCGGGCGGGGCGAGCGACGTGATCATCACGACGTTGTGCTCGTCCGCGTCGAGTTTCGCTCGCAGGAACTGGATGAGGCCGACATTCATAGCAATCATCCTTGCCGATGGTCTTGTGGCACGTGAAACCCTACGGGCGCCCGTCGGCCGGCGCGCCCAGTCAGACATTCGCTCGTTGCCTGGGTGGTCAACCTTCAGTGGCAGAAACCCGGGTCGGTCAAGGTTCGATGGCAATCGGTCAAGGTTCAGCGGCACGGGACACGAGTGTGCCGAGCCGAGCTAGTTGTCACTTCGCCACGCAAACTGCCACCAAGATCGCCACGGTTCGTCGGGTCTTCGGAGCCAGCGGGGCTCGGGGGTGCAGTACGAAGGCCGGGCCCGGTCCGTGATGAACCGGGCCCGGCCGGTTGCCGGGCAGCGCGCAGGTCAGCGACCGCTGGCGTACAGCGCGAGGAAGGGGGTCAGGCGGGGACGGCTGTTGGTGGGGATCCCGATGTCGTACACGCCGTAGTACACGCGCCCGTCGATCCTCACACCCGGGTCGGTGCGGTGGGCCGCGGTTCGGTGCGCCATACGGGACAGGGCGTCCCAGTTGGTTTCAAGGTCGGTGCCGAAGGGGCCGATGTTGGCCGGCTCGCCCGGTTCGGCCGGGTCGCCGCCGTGGTGGATGGTCTGGGCGATGCGGTTCTGGATCCAGCCGAAGCGGGCGGCCTCGGAGGTGGCGCCGATGAGGTAGGCGAGGGCCTGGCGCACCCCGGGGGAGTTGCGCTGTCCCGAGGTGGAGTTGATGAGGGTCCTCGCCCGCTGCTCGAGCATGAGCGCCGTGTACTGCTGGTTCGCCCGCCAGGTGTCCGGGGCCGACAGCTGGCCGTAGCTGCCGTCGGCGGAGATCAGCTGGACACTGGGAGCCGCAGCGAGGCCCTCGTGGCGCTGGATTTCCGTCGCCAGGTGCGCGGTTTCGTCGGTGTTGAAACGGTAGTGCACTCCGTGGGCGGAGTAGCCCATCAGGTAGAGGTTGTCAACGTTGAAGTACAACGCCAGGTGAGCCCTTGACCCGTCGTCCTCGTCAGTCCAGACCAGGACCCGGATGACACGGTGGGTGTCGGTCCGGGTCGGGGTGTCCATGTACGCCGAGCTGCTGTCGACGTTGTCCATCTGGTGCGCGGCGGCGTTGCGCAGCGCGTTCACCATGTCGTTGTAGGCGTAGAACTGGTCACGCGATGCCGGGCTGTTGCGCGGCCCGGTGTAGCCGTTCATGGCCCAGTTGATGTCAGTCCAACGCTGGTTGGTTTCCGCGTTGGCTTTGGGGGCGGCGGCGCCGTACAGCAGGCTGAACGCGGACACCAGAGCGAGCAGCAGTACCGCGAGCCGCCTTCCGGTTCGGCGCACGCTGGATGTCGGATGCAGGTGCATCGGGTGGTTCTCCTGGAAGCTCTGCCGCGCGGGTGTGGGCCGTGCGGTGAGTAGCCCGCGCGGGTGCCTGCCGCTGCGTCGGGGCAGGGCGCTCTCGCGGGACGGGACAGTGAGGAGGCGGCCGGCGGCCGCGCCCACCGGGCGCCTCGTCCCGGCGGGATCGAGGGTCGGCGGAGGAGGGCTTCCGGATGGCTCCGGGGCCTTCTTCCTCAGGTCTCGATCCAACCCGGCTGGGTTGGAGTGAACCATGCAATTTCGCCCGCAAAAGTACGTACCGCATACTTTTGCGGGTCGGGGGTCGCGGTTCGGCGGGGCCACGTTGAACAAGGGGAAGATCATCAGCATGGCCTCGACCACACCGGCCACCGCCTCCTTCGGCACGCTGCTGTGCGCGCTGCGCCGCAGGGCGGGGCTCAGCCAGGAGGACCTGGCGCACGCGGCAGGGGTGAGCGTGCGTACCCTGTCCTACCTGGAGCAGGGCCGCTCCCGGGGACCGCAGCGCCGCACCGTCCAGGCCCTCGCCGCGGCGCTGGGCCTGGATCCGGTCGGCGCCCGGGAGCTGGAGGAGGCCGCCAGCTCGGGGCGGCCCCGCCCCGCCCCCACGACGAAGGCCCCATCGGCCGCCGCCGAACCACCACCCGCCGCCGAACCGGAGACCGCCCTGCACCCGAGCGCGCCCGACCTGCTGCCGCGCGCACCGCGCGGCTTCCACGGCCGGGCCGCGGAGCTGGCGGCCCTGACCCGGGCCACCGCGGGCGAGGCGCCGGTGTGCCTGATCGTCGGGCCCGCCGGGGTCGGCAAAACCGCCCTGGTCCTGCACTGGGCCCGCCACGACCCCGCCGGCCTGGCCGACGGACGCCTGTACGCCGACCTGCGCGGCTTCAGCGACACCGGCGAGCCGTCCGCCGTCGAGGTGCTGCGCGAGTTCCTGCTCGCCCTGGGCGTGCCGGGCGAGCAGGTGCCGGAGTCGGAGGTCGGCGCGGCCGCGCTGTTCCGCTCCCTGGCCGCCGACCGCCAGCTCCTGGTCGTCCTCGACAACGCCCGCGACGCCGGGCAGGTCCGGCCGCTGCTGCCCGGGGGCGACCGCTGCGTCACCGTCGTCACCAGCCGCCACCGCCTGGCCGGGCTGATCGTCAGCGACTCCGCCCGCCCCGTCGCCCTCGACGTGCTGGCGCCCGAGGACGCCGGCGCGCTGCTGGCCCGCGTCCTCGGCGCCGGCCGGGTGGACGCCGAGCCGAGCGCCGTGCAGCGACTGGCCGAGCTGTGCGGCGGCCTGCCGCTGGCCCTGCGCGTCGTCGCCGCCCGCCTGGCGCAGCGGCCCGCCTGGACGCTGGCCGCGATGGCCGACGAACTCGCCGACGAGACACGCCGCCTGGCCTTGCTGGACCTGGAGGACACCGGCGTACGCGCCGCGCTGCGCCTGACGCTGCGACAGCTCCCCGGGCCCGTGGCCCGCCTGTTCGCCCACCTCGGCCGTCACCCCGGCATCCACGTCGACCGGTACGCGGCCGCCGCCCTGGCCGCCACGGACCCGGCCGCCGCCGAGGCCGCTCTGGAGCATCTGGCCGCCGCGCACCTGCTCACCGAGACGGCGCCGGGCCGGTGGGGGATGCACGACCTCGTGCGGCTCTACGCCCGCGGCCTGGACGCCGACCCCGACACCCTCAAGCGCGTCCTCGACCACTACATCACCACCGCCACCGGCGCCGTCGCGGCGGCCGAGCCAGGCTCGGAGGACTGCTTCCCGCTCCCGTCCGACTACCAGCGGCCAACCGCGGTAAGGGAGTTCGGCGACCGATCCGCCGCCGTGGCCTGGTACGCCACCGAACGCGACAACCTCACCCAGGCGGTCGCCGCCGCCAACGCCGCCGCCCTGCACGAGCGGACCTGGCGCATCGTCATGACGATGTGGCCGCTGATCGTGTGGCGCGTGCGCGACAACTGGACCCCGCTCCTGGAGACCGCCCTCGCCGCCGCGCGCGCCGACGCCGACGAGCACGGCGAGGCCCGGGTCCTCAATGTCCTCGGCTGGGTCCTGACCGAGGAAGGACGCACCCCGGAGGCACTCGTCCACCTGGAAGCCGCGACCACGCTCGCCGCCCGCGCCGGCGACGCGTTCGCCGAGGCCAACGCCCTGATCGTGCTGGCCATGGCCCAAGCCTCCCTCGGCGGCCTCGACGACGCCGCGAGGGGCTGCGAACGCGCAGTCGAGCTGACACGCGAGAGCGGCGACCAGAGGATGGAACGCCTCGCCACCCAGCACCTCGCCCGACACCAGGCCGACGCCGCGAACTGGCACCAGGCCCTGACCACCGCCACCCGCGCCCTGGCCCTCGGCAACCAACCGGACACCACCGACATCCCCCACATCCTGCTGCTCATCATCAAGGGCGAAGCCCTGCTCGGACTCGGCCACCGCACCGAGGGCATCACCCAACTCGACCTCGCCGCCCGCCAGGCAGAAGCCGCCGGCTACGACGATGGCGCCGTCCGGGCACTCACCGCCCTCCTGCGCGCAACGCCAAACGCGGAAGTCCAGGCACGCTACGACACGGCACTCGCACGACTCACCACCCGAGCCTGAACCCCAGCCGCACCCCCGGGGACCCGGTGGATGCCGCAGCGCTCAAGCACCGAGGACGGGTCCCCTGGTGACATGTAGCGCGATCAGCCTGTGACATCAGCAGTGATTCGCTCCGCAGGTCTCCCCGGACCAGACCGTCTTCGCGGTGACAACTACCTCGGCTCAGCACAGCCCCCACCGGGGTGCCTTCCCACCTGCACCGATACGGTCCGTGCAGAACGCGGCCGGCCCGATGCTCCTGTTCGAACCGCTCGGTGAACACGTCCAGGCCCTCGGGGCCCAGCTCGATCAGGCCCGGCGGCCAGGTGCCCGGCGGCACGAGGAGCACCACGGCGGCGCCCCGGTCCTCAGCGGCGGCCAGCCAGCCCGGTGACGTCTCGACGCGGGTGTCCGGCTCCCAGCTCTGGCGCCCGCCGACCATCGCGAGGCGCTTCACCCGGCCGTCGCCGACCTCGACGGCCGCGCTGGTGCCCGGGGGCTCCCCCGCCGCGAGCGTGAAGCCGCTGTCGAGCGCTGCCGGCGGTGCCGCGCTCGCTGCGGCCAACGCCCGCAAGGCGGCCAACGCCGCGTCCTCCGATGCCGGCAAGGCCTCCGAGGCCCGCCAGCGTGCAGAAGAAGCGCGTAACGCGGCCAAGGATGCCCAGCGTGCTTTGGAAGCCGCCGACCGCGCGGGCAACGCTTCCCAGGCTGCGGCCGAGGCCTCAGACGCGGCCAGGAGCGCGAGTGGCAACGCGAACGCGGCGGCCGACTCCGCAGAGAAGGCCAACCGTCTGGCGAACGCTGCCGGAGCGAGCTCGAAGCACGCGCAGCAGGCGGCCGAGCAGGCCCGCCGCCACGCAAAGGAGGCCGAGCGCGCCGCCAATGCTTCTGCCACGCTGGCCCGTCAGTCCGCCCAGGCGGCCTACCAGGCCCGCGACGCCGCCTGAGCTTCCCCCGGTGTGCGGGAGGTGCTGATTAGCTGGTCAGGGCGGGTGTGGGTGGTTCGACGGCCACTGGTTCGGCCGTCGCCTGGTCGGCGTAGTGCTTCGCCTCGTACTCGTCCGGGCTGAGCCAGCCGAGACGCTTCTGGATGCGCCGGGTGTTGTACCATCCGTCGATATAGGCGAACAGCGCCAGGTCGGCGTCGGTGCGGGTCGCGAAGGTCGTGCGGCGGACGCACTCGGTCTTCAGCACGCTCCAGAAGTTCTCGGCCAGGGCATTGT
Source organism: Kitasatospora sp. NPDC059827 (assembly GCF_042731675.1). NCBI lineage: Bacteria > Bacillati > Actinomycetota > Actinomycetes > Kitasatosporales > Streptomycetaceae > Kitasatospora > Kitasatospora sp. NPDC059827. Next base: position 27,914 of record NZ_JBHWIV010000035.1, read on the forward strand.
CGAACGAGTCGCCAACCGTGCCCATGCTCGCCTCAATTCCCGCCTTGAGCAGGCGGGTTGTGAGCTTGATGGATGTGTATTGACCGGGTTCAAGGGGTCGTTGCAACACCGCTGGCTTGGAGCGAGAGTAGCTGATCGTCGAGTGCCTCCGCGGGGGTTCTCCAGCCGAGTGTCTTCCGCGGCCGGGTGTTGAGTGCCCCAGCGATGGCTGCGAGGTCGCGAGCGGTCCAGCGGGCCAGGTCTGTGCCCTTCGGGAAGTATTGCCGCAGCAGCCCGTTTGTGTTCTCGTTCGTGCCGCGCTGCCAGGGACTGTGTGGGTCGGCGAAGTAAACGGCGATGCCGGTGTCGGCTTTCAGCTGGGTGTGCTGGGCGAGCTCCTTCCCCCGGTCCCAGGTCAGTGATCGTCGCAACTGCTGCGGGATGTTGGTCATTTGGACCGTGAGGGCCTTGCGCATCGCCTCGGCTCCGTAGCCGGCAAGCGCGGGGCCGTTCTTCACCCGTGGCTCGACGCCGTAGCCTTCCATCCGCGGCAGGTGGATCAGGATCGTGAACCTGGTCGTGCGCTCCACGAGCGTGCCGATGGCGGACCGGTTCGTCCCGATGATCAGATCGCCTTCCCAGTGGCCCGCGACGGCCCGGGTCTCGACCTCGGCGGGACGCTCGCTGATCATCACGTCGGGCGTCACGTGACCGGCCGCCTTCCTGCGGGCGCGGGAGCGAGGAACCCGCAGAGCACGGCCGGTCCGCAGGCACGTGACCAGCTCACGGTCGAGTGCACCGCGGCCCTGGACGTAGAGGGCCTGGTAAATCGCCTCGTGCGAGATCCGCATGGACTCGTCATCGGGGTGGTCGACCAACAGCCGCTTGGCTATCTGTTCCGGACTCCACGCCGTCGCCCAACACCGGTCCTGACGACGGGGCTTGTTCCGTCCCTTCCACTGTTCGGTCGTGGGACCGGACGCCGTCTTGCCGTCCGGCGCCTGGATCACGCCGGCCAGCCGGTCCTGGACGTACTCGCGCAGCCGCTCGTCGGTCGCGAGTTTGGCCGTCTTCGGCCGGCGAGCAGCCAGCTCGGCCTTCCACTGCGCGATCGAGGCCCGGTAGTCGAGTTGCCCGCATCGAGTGGCCACGTTGCGCCGCAGCTCACGGGAGATCGTCGACGGGGACCGCCCCAGCCTGCGGGCGATCTCCCTCACGCCGGTGTCCTGGGCCCTCAATAGGGAGATCTCCTCGCGCTCGGCGAACGACAGATACCGGCCGGACAGTGGGCTGAGCCGGATCGAGGGCATCCCGCCACGATCGCGGAACCACCGCGAACCGACGGGCCCGGACACCCCGCATGCCAGCGCGGCGTCCTCGCTCGTGAGCCCCTCGGCGATCTTCAACCAGAACGCGCGTTCCACGTCACGACGCACCGGTGGCCGACCCGGCGAACGCATCGCCGGACGCCCCGTCACCTTCGTCGTCCACCCCACAGGCCGCCCCACCCGACACCTCCACGATCGAGGTGTTGCGACGACCGGTTGAATCCACCCTATGACGCAGCGTCATACTTGATAGTTGGTAGTGAAGTTCGCATCACGCAAGGGGTAGCGGGTGAACCGGAGCGAAGCCGACGACTGGCAAGAGCCCATTGACAGGTCCAAGCCAAGTGCGGCTCGCATGTACGACCTCCTGCTTGGAGGAAACCGCAACTACCCGTCCGACCGCAGGGCGGTCGAGGAGCTCCTGAAGACGGCACCGAGCAGCCGGGAACTGGCGCTCAACAATCGCGCCTTCCTGATCCGCGTGGTCAGGCACATCGCCAAAACCTACGGGATCCGGCAGTTCATCGATCACGGCTCGGGCCTGCCCACCCAGAGCAACGTCCACGAGGTCGCCGAAGCCGTCCATCCGGACGCGCGCGTGGTGTACGTCGACAACGATCCGATGGTCCTCGGCTACGGCAGAGCCGTGCTCGACGAGAGCCCGAACGCCGTGATTCTCAACGCCGACATGGCGGACACGCCCTCGATCGTGGCTGGCCTCAAGGACAAGATCGACCTCGCCGGGCCGGTCGCTGCTCTCTTCGTCTCCGTGCTGCACTGCATCCCCGACCGGGACAACGGCGACCCAAAATCGATCATCGAACGAACGGTGGACTTGCTCGCCCCAGGCAGCGTCGTCGTGGTCTCTCAGCTGGTGAGCGACAACGCCATCGTCCGCGACACCGTGACCAAGCTGATGCAGCAGCAGACCGGCGGCAAATGGGGGCGCGTGCGCACGGAGGCCGATGTCCGCGACTTCTTCAACGTCGACAGGCTCGTCGTCGAGCCCCCCGGGCTGGTGGACGTCACCGACTGGCACCCCGACGCTCATGCCCCTGCGCGGCAGGCGAGCTGGGAGTGGATCGAGTTCGGCGGACTCGCCCGGGTCGTCTGACCGAACACGCCCACCAACTGCCCTGCCCGGCTCCCCTGCTACAGGCGGAGCTGGGCCTCCATCAGGGCGTTCTCGATGAGGCGGCGGCTGTCCCGGTAGCCAGGAGTCCTCATGAGCACGTTGTCGATCAGATCGTCGAGGTCCACGTAGTCGGGGTCCGCCCCCTCGTTGACCCCGGGGAGCGAGCCGCGGTGGAAGGAAGCAGTGCGCCCCGCCTCGTTGTAGATGACATCGGGGACCGCGTCCGCGAGTTCCTTGCGAAACCCGAGACGGGCCAGGGTGCCTACCGGCACGGCCAGGGGAGCCCGCGCGGTCATCACCCGGACGCCGACCGGCAGGGCCCGGTTCTCCACGAGGCCGAGCAGGTCCTGCAGTTGGTCGATCAGCACCTCCGGGTGGCCGAAGTCCGCGTAAAGCACAGCCTCCTCGATGAAGAACCCACCCTTGGGCCGGTCTGTGATCAGCCGCCCCGCGAACCGGGTACGGCGCTCGGCCCGCAAACCGACGACCACTTCCTGCAGACCGGCGTCCCTCAGGCTGGCCGGCAGGGTGTAGCGGGTGACGAGCCTGGAGTACGCCTCAGTCTGGAGCTGGCCGGGATCGCATTGCGGTCCACCACGAAGAATTCGGTCGCCGATTCCTCCAACGAGGTAAGCCGGAGCATCGAATCGGGCACCACCTCGCGGTGCCCACTGCGGAACCTTGACGCCCAGCCCTCCTTCGACGCGGCGAACGCGAGGGCGGTCAGGTGGTCGCGGTGGGTGCCCGGTGCAACTTTCAGGGCGTCCAGGATGATGGACACGATGTGCGGCTTGTCGATCCGCACCTCGCCGCCTTCGAGGCGGCTGTAGTAGGACCTGCTGACTCGCTTGTTGGTCGCCTCCACCACCTCGCTCTGCGTGCGGCGCCCGCGCGCGGCCTCCAGATGGGCACCCAGGAGCAGTCCTGCCTCCGCCCACGGCCGGTCCGCGCCGCCCCCGCGGCCAGAAATGAATGAGTCGACGGCCATCGGGCCCCCCAGTGGTTTATCCCAACCTTTGCGCTATCCGGATGAGTTTCGCACGAAGGGGGCCCTGCCGTCACACCGATCAGCCACGACGGAAGTCAGTCGTCAGCTGAAGATCAAACCACCAGATGATCGAATTCCCCGTTCCGGGCGCCGTCCAACAGGGCGTGGATCTCGGCGCGGGTGAACACCAAGGCTGGACCCTGCGGGTGCCGGCTGTTGCGGACCGCCACCTCGCCGTCGTCCAGCGCGCGCAACTCCACGCAGGACCCGTTGCCCACGCTGCGCCGAGCCTTCTGCCACGGGCTCTTGGCCTGGATGGTGTCCGCCGCCATACCGTTGAAGATGTCCACTACGAGCCCTCTTTCGCGAGGGAACGACACCCCACTCCCATTGATCGCATTAATGGGAAGTCCCTGTCGGGAGGTCTGCGAAATCCCGCACGGGATTTCGCAGACCGAGCGAGAAGAATCATTCCTCCTCGCTGGCAACAAAAGCCACTACACGATCGAGTGAATGAGAACGAAGTCTGCACATCTATGACGGAACTATGATCGCACTCACGGGCTTTACCTCATGGAACCTGCACAGAGGCAGCGAATCGCTGCTCCTAGGGCCCTTCTCTGGGATCGACAGACGGTGGGGTTTGTGGTCGAAATCTGGCGGTCGGCCGCTACCGGATGCGCCGTGCGGGGCGCAGGTAGCCGGTGACGATGTGGGGCAGACCGTCGTCGCCTGGTCCGGTCTCGTCCGGTCCCAGGATGTCCTGGAGTTGGGCGAGTTGGCGTTCGATGCCGCCAAGGGTGGCGGTGTTGTCCATGGTGACCACGCCGTCGACCAGGAGGCGCAGCGGGTCGGCGAGCAGGCGGGCGCGGCGTTCGGCGACGACTTCCAGGGCGACGGCGCGGGCGCTGTGGAGGCGCTGGTAGCGGGCTTGGAGGTCGGCGGGGTCGGTCGCGGGCCCGAGCTGTGCGCGGAGCCAGGCCGTGGCTGCGTCGTCCATCGCCCGCACAAGGAGCCGGTGGAGGCCGTGGAGGCCGGCCCCGGTGGCGAGGAGCAGGTGGTGGTGTCGCAGTTCGCGCTGGGCACCTGGCTCAATAACCAGAAGGCCCGCCGGGCGAAACTGGCCGCGGGTCAGCTCGCGCAGCTCGCCGAGCACGGGGTGGAGTGGGCATAGCAGGCCTCCCACCCGGACGGGCTGGCGCCCGTTGGTTTCCGCTGTGGTCAGGACGCGCAAGGCCCGACCCGGGGAGTGAATCCCTGGGCCGGGCCGGTGGCCTGCCGGCTCCGGATCTTCGGGAGCCGTTCCGGGGGCGGATGCTCCCGCAGGATCAGGCGCCCGAGGTGGCGGCGATCTGCTGGATGCCGCTGTTGCCGGGCACCTGCTGGAAGGCGCTCCACGACCCGGTGTTGTAGTCGGCGTTCGCGTTGTAGACCCGGCTGTCGGAGCCGACCGCGTACAGGTGGACGGTGTTGCCCACGGCGTTGGCGGTGATCTGCTGGATGCCGCTGTTGGCGGGCAGGGGCTGGAAGGAGCTCCACGTGCCGGCGGCGTAGTCGGCGTTCGCGTTGTAGACGGTGTTGTCGGCGGCGATGGCGAACAGGCGCACCGTGGTGCCGGTGGTGACGGCGGTGATCTGCTTGATACCGGAGTTGCCGGGCACCTGCTGGAAGGCGCTCCACGTGCCGGCGGCGTAGTTGCCGTCAGCGGTGTAGACGGTGTTGTCGGAGCCGATGGCGTACAGGTGCACGGTGCTGCCGACCGCCGTGGCGGT
>NZ_JBHWIV010000035.1:33215-85930 GCF_042731675.1 Kitasatospora sp. NPDC059827
GATCTGCTTGATACCGGAGTTGCCGGGCACCTGCTGGAAGGCGCTCCAGGTACCGGTGGCGTAGTTGCCGTCAGCGGTGTAGACGGTGTTGTCGGAGCCGATGGCGTACAGGTGCACGGTGCTGCCGACCGCCGTGGCGGTGATCTGCTTGATACCGGAGTTGCCGGGCACCTGCTGGAAGGCGCTCCAGGTACCGGTGGCGTAGTTGCCGTCAGCGGTGTAGACGGTGTTGTCGGCGGCGATGACGAACAGGTGCACGATGTTGCCGACGGCCACGGCGGAGACCTGCTTGATAGCGGAGTTGCCGGGCACCTGCTGGAAGGCGCTCCAGGCGCCGGCCGCGAAGTCGGCGTTGGCGTTGAAGACGGTGCCGCCCGCGCCGATCGCGAAGAGGTTGGTGACGTCCTTGGCTGCGGGGGCCGGGGCGGGGGCGGGCGCCGGGGCGTTGTCGGTCCCGCCGATGGGGGAGACGTAGCCGCTGATCGACTGGCCCATGTAAGAGCTGTAGCCGAGTGCCGAGCTGTACGGTCCGTCAACCCGGACGTGCGAGGTCGCGGCCCAGTTGCCGCGCTGACCGCCCTCGTTGCCGCCGATGGACTTGATGGTGCCGTTGCCGACCTCCGTGACGATGGCGACGTGGTCGGCGTAGCCGGCGCCGTCGTAGTTGAACACGACCGCGTCGCCGACGTGCGGGGTGCTGTGGAGGCCGCCGTTGTACTGTCCGAAGCTGCCGGCCCTCGGGTCAAGGCCCGAGACGTTGGCCCCTGCCTGTGCCCAGACCCACTTGGCGAAGTCCGCGCACCAGTTCTCGGGGCCGCCGGTGCAGCTGGAGTTGAAGCCGGTGGTGCCGGCGCTGTTGGTCGAGCAGGCCATCTTGTAGTTGTTGGCCTGGGCGATGCTCACGATGTTCGAGCCGACGCTGGCGTGGGCGGACGAGGCGCCGAAGGCCAGGCTGACCGGCACGATCGCGGTGGCGAGGGCGAGAGCGGCGGCGCGACGGGAGATGGGCGTAGACATGGCGGGTACTCCTGGGTGAGAGATGGCGGGTTGAACGGTCGGTGGTGCTCCGGCGGGCACGGCGGTGCCATGGCCGACGGAGCCAGGAAGTTCGGTGAGCGTCGTCGCGGGCCGTACGGCGCGGCGGCGGCAGCGGAGCAGGGGCCTTGGACGGGTGAGCGGCGCTCACCTGCGGCTCCGGGAGGCCAGGCAGTGCACTTGGCCGGTGCGGGCCGTCACGTGACGGCCGGGGGCGTGGTGCGGTCAGTGCGGGGCAGGAGGTCTGCAGCCCGTGGGTGTGGCGGATGCCGTCGGCGCGGCCGTCACCGGGCGGTGTGGTCCGTGGCTCGCGGGGGCTCCGGGGGCAGGTAGCGCTGTAGGAGCGTCGGTGAGGTGCGGTGGCTGCGGGCGATCAGGCCGTACGCGCGGACGGCGGCGGGGTCGAGCTGGCCGGGCGGGTCGGAGGGGCTGCGGCTGAGTAGGTAGAGCAGGAGGTCGATGCGGTCGTCGGCGGGCTGTGCGCTGGCGTGTTGGAGTCCGTCGGCGGGCTCGGCGTGCGCCCAGAGGGCGTCGACGGCTTCGGCTGCCTCGGCTGCTCCGGTCGCCCCGGCCACCGCAGCGGGCTGTCGGCGTTTCAGGCTGGCGTAGACGATGTCCATCCGGCGGGTTCAGCCGCCCCAGCCGATGCTGTCGGTGGAGGCGGGCGCGGCGGTGGGGGTGCCGCCCCAGCCGATGCTGTCGGAGCCGGTGGCCGTGGTCGTGGTCGTGACGGTGGTGGCCGGGTCGGCGGCGGCGAAGGCGGCCGGGGCGGCCAGGAGGGCGGTGAGCGAGACGGCGGCGACCGCGGCGGCCTGGGCGATACGGGTACGGATCATGACGGGGCCCTTCTGGGATGGACGGGAGAGGTGTACCGATCCGTTGGGGCGTCCCGCGGTTGACGCCCTGTCCGGCTGCCGCCCCGGATCGTTCCCTGTCGGGCCTTCCTGGCGGCGATCACTACTCTCGTCGCTCGCCCGTGGCGCCGGAAGGGCTTCCCGCTGGCGCCCAGTCGCCTGGCGGACTCCCGACATCATGACGAGACCATGCCAAGTTTTCTTGGCTTTGCATGCCCAGATATGAGCACGCAGTATCAAGGAGCCTTCCCAAGAACCCGCAAATCCCACCGAACGCCTCGATTCGAGCCTTGAACGGGCCCTCGCGCCTCTGTTTGGATGCGCCTGGCCGCCCGCCCGGGAGGCGGCCAACGAGTGCCGGGGGGCGCGACATGCTGGAAGTACTGGGCCTGACCGCCGGAGCCACCACCGTGTACCAGGCGATGCTCGACCACCCCGCCCACAGCGTGGACGAGATCGCCGCCGGCTGCGGCCTGAGCCCCGTCGAGGTGCACGAGCACCTCGAGGAGCTCAGCCGCCTCACCCTCGTACGGGCCTCCGCGCAGCGCCCCGGCGAGCTGCGCGCGGTCAGCCCCGACATCGGCCTGGCCGACATCCTCGCCACCCAGGAAGCCGAACTCGCCTCCCGGCAGGCCGCGTTGGCGGCCTCCAGAGCGGCCGTCACCCGCATGGTCGCCGACCGCGCCGAACACCGCACCGCCCACGGCGAACGCCTGCTGGGCATGGACGCCATCCACGCCAGACTCGAACGGATGGGCCGCAGCGCCACCACCGAGGCACTCGGCAGCCAGCCCGGCGACCAGCTGCCCCACGACCTCGCCGCCAGCCGCGTCACCGACTCCGAGGCCCTCGCGCGCGGCATCGCGATCCGCACCCTCTACCAGGAGTCCACCCGCAACCAGCCGCACGTGGCCACCTACGCCCACTGGCTGCTCAGCCAGGGCGGCGAGGTCCGCACCGCCGCCACCATCCCACCGCGCATGGTCATCATCGACCGCAGCCAGGCGCTCATCCCGGTCGACCCCGCGGACAACCGCAAGGGCGCCCTGTACGTGACCGAGCCCGGCATCCTCGCCGCGCTGCTCGACCTCTTCGAGCAGACCTGGCACACCGCCGTCCCGCTCGGCGCCACCCACCCCGACGACCCCCGCACCGGGCTCACCCCCACCGAACGCGAACTGCTGCGCCTGCTCGGCTCCGGCCTCACCGACGACACCGCCGGCCAGCGCCTCGGCATCTCCACCCGCACCGTCAGCCGCCACATGTCCTCGATCATGGAGCGCCTCAACGCCGGCAGCCGCTTCGAAGCCGGCATCAAAGCCGCCCACCGCGGCTGGCTCTGACCCCCCGGGGGGAAGGCCACGGCCTGAGATCAGTGGCGCACCACATGGCCCCCTGCGGCATTTCGCCGAAGGAATGCACCCTGCGGAGTTTCCGAAAACCAACGAAAGAGGAACTCATGACAGTCAAGCGGATCGGTTTTGTCATGGCGGCTCTCGCCGCATCTGCCGCATTTCTTCCCGTGACCGGCGCGTCGGCCACGGGCGTCTCCATTCGAGACGTCGTCAACCCGCCCGGCCACTACGGGCTGTGCAACAAGAACAGCAACAAGTGCCTGGCCGTCCTGGCGAGCGGCGCCTACGGCTCACGGGCAACCCAGACCACCTGGGGGAACTTCCAAGACCAGAGCTGGCACCTCAATGACTCGGGTGCCCTCACCGAGATCAGGAACGACTACAGCGGCCAGTGCCTCACCGCCCAGGGGTACGACGACGACGCCCCCGTCTACCAGTACACCTGCACGGGACTGGACGACCAGAAGTGGTACGCCCACAGGCTCAGCGCCAACTCCACGTGGTGGGTCAACTACCACAGCAAGAAGTGCCTCCTGGTCCAGGGAACGGAAGAAGGAAACCCCGCCAAGCAGACCACCTGCGGCTACTTCCAGGACCAGTACTGGGACATCTGATCCACCCGGACCAGCGACAACGGTGATACGGCAAAAGATTTCTGCCTGAATCACCGCAGACGGCCTGCAGTCTGTCGAGCGCGGCAGGACGCCGCGCTCGACGGTCCGTACGATCTGCGGCTACGCGTCGCCGGGCCCGGCCAGGGCCCGGCGACGGTGCTCACGCGGCGAGAGCCCGTAGGCGCTCCTGAAGGCCCGGCTGAACTCGGCAGCCCGCGGGATGCCGCAGCGGGTGGCAACGGCGTGCACCGGTACGGTGCGCAGCGCGGGGTCGGCCAGTTCGCGGTGGGCCTTCCTCAGTCGTTGGGCGCGGATCGCCGCGGCGAGGGTCTCGCCGTGCGACTCGCGGGTGAAGACGCGGTGCAGGTGGCTGACGGAGATGTGGTGGGCGGCGGCGATCACGGCCGGGGTCAGGCCGGGGTCGTGGAGGTTGTGCCGGATGAACCTGCGGACGTTCTCCATCAGGGCCCGCGACCGGACCTCCTGCGGCAGTACGGCGACGGCGTCGAGTTCCCGGGCGACCCAGGCCGCCGTCAGGTCGACGACGGCCTCCCCGAGCCGGGAGGCCTCCGGAGGCCCCAACGTCAGGGCCTGACGCTCCAGCCCCAACATGAACTGCGTGAGCAGCGCGCCCGAACCCTCACTCGCGGAGAACCTCCGGCCCAGCAGATCACGCACCAGAGGACCGGGCACCGGCAACAGAGACCGAGGAATGTCGATACCGATGGCGGTGACTTTCAGGCCTGCCCCGTCAGGGGTCCGGTCCCCGAGCATCCGCACGTCGTGCGGGGTAGAGCTGTCGATGAGGGCGAGGTCCCCGACGTGGAACGTCTCCGCCTGGTCACGTCCGCGCCTGAGCCCGTGGCTCCCGGAGACGAGCAGGGTCAGGTGGTACAACTCCTGGTCCGAACGCCGGATCATCTGCCCGGTGCGCCGGAACCGCGCCGACGGGAACGACGACCCCATCAGCACCACTGGCCCCAGCTCCGCGCACCGCAAGTCCGCCTCGAAGCTGTCCGCCTGAGCACTGGTCGTCTCACACTCCCGCGACTTCGCCAGCACGTCCCGCCAGTACTCAAAACGGTCCTTCGCCGACAAACCCTTGTCCCACGGTTCTCCCCCGCCCCCCACCGACAACTCCACTCTCCCCGGAAACCACCCCTGCCGGACCCGGCAGGACTTCCCCCGACAACATCATCGACCACCCGACCGCCAAGTACACATCCGAAGGAGGCTTCCGGAGCCGGTCCCTACGCCTCATGCGACGCGGGAGGCCACCGCACCCAAGGATTCACATGGAGGCATCCATCGCGCCGCTCTTTCGTTCACGATGGAGCCCCTACGGTCGGGGAGACGGGTCAGCCGGTGACGGTCTCGGCGTGCGGGGTGACTGCGTCCAGGAGCGCGGCCTGGTGGTCGGTCAGCTTGCCCTCGGTGCGGGCGCCTGCCTGCTTGCGCGGCCAGGTGCCGGGCCGGAAGGTGGGGTCGTCGCCGAGGCCGGTGCGGTTGGCGGGGCCGTCGAGGGTGGCGCCGGCGGCGAGGTGGACGAGCAGGCGGCGGTACGACCTGTTCCAGTCCGGCTCCAGCCGCCACAGCCCGTCCAGCCCGGTGAGCGCGGCGGCCTGCTCGGAGGTGAGGCCTTCGGCCTTGCGCTGGCGGCGCATCCACGCACCCACCGCGTAGCCGTCGAGCTTCTCCGTCGCCGGGCTCGCGAGGTGGCCATGCCGGAGGTGAAACGCGGTGGCGCCCCCTGACGGCCCCTGGGCCGCGCCTACGACGGGGGCGGGGACGGGTGGCTCCCCTGCAGGCCCTACAGGGCACACAGGCAATCCGTCCACCTGAGGAAACGGGGTGGGTAACACAGTCCCGGACCACAGCCCCACGAGGCCGAACAACGCCGAGATCAGCGTCTTTTGCCGTACCTCCAGTCAGGTGCCCCACTGACCTAATCTGCCGCTAATGTCAGCCACTTCACGGTTCTCAAGGACAGCCAGAGAAAGGCCCACTCGCATGTGGCCGAACATCCGAGCAACCCGTCACGCACCCCCGGTGCTGCAACCCGCACGGACAAACGCCGCAGCGTCTACGTCTCCGCGCTGGAGCAGGCAGAACAGCTCTTCACCTCGGCCGGGGAAGCCGACTATGCCAGCCGGCCCCTGCTGCTCTTCTACGGCCTCAGCCAAGCAGGTCGAGCCATCGCAGCTGCCGGCAAGGCACCGAAGGGAGCGGGGTGGGAGCTGCGTTCCCACGGAATCCACACAGTCAACCTCGCCGAGCCCCTACATAGCTTGCATATCGTCCAGACCGACCAGCCCGACGGCAGCTTCACCGCGCTGAGCCGACTGCTCGGTTCCCCACCGATACCCACCGACCCGAACGGCCCGGGGCTGACACTGGGCGAACTGTGGACGACGATCCCACAGGCCGCCGAACGCCCGCTGGTGAACGACGCTCCCGCCCCACTTGCATTCTTCGTCAACGACGATGAAGGCAGGCACCCGCAGGTCAGCGGGACGCTCTACAACATCCCTGACAGGATCTTCACGTCCGCAACACCCGGTCCCGACCTGGACAGGCTGATGAGCCACTTCCCCCAGGCAGCCGGATACTTCGTGCCGCGGAAGCCAGACTCAACCGCACCGTACTTTCAGCGAGCCCTCGGGATACCGGGCACCAGCGTCGTCATCCGGTGGGACACCGGGATCCCAGACGCCACCCCGGAGCAGCGCTCGGAAGCGCTGACACGCATCACCACCACCTTCCCCGGCATCCACTATCTCGTTCCGCCAGTCGCCGGGAACGACCGCCCGCTGCACCCCCTGATGGCGTGGTGGGCGCTGCTCTTCGCGCTGTCCATGCTCGCGTGTTACGAGCCCGCCCAGTGGGTCGCCCACCTCGACGTAAACGCCAGCCGCCACGCAGTCGCTCTTGAACACGTCCTCGACGCCTCCTTGACCGCAGTGCCCGAACTCATCCACCTCGCCATCGAGCAGGTCAGCTGAACGGAGGTCAGGCGACAGCCGGACGGTCGAGGCGAAGCTCGGAAGGTGGGTCTCCAACACCAAGAGCGGAGCAGCGCTCCGGATCCCCGTGTGTCTTTGGCGGTGGCCGTGTCGGGGGAGGTCACCGGGAGGGCGCGGTGGTGTAGAGGACCTGCTCCTGGCCGTACTCGACGAAGTGGTCGGCGGCGAGCAGGCCGAGTTTCTCCAGCAGCCGCCGGAATCGGGTGTTCGCGGCCTGGGTGACCGCGATCAGCTGGTGGTCCGGGGAGACCTGGGTGCACCAGCGGAGCACGGCTCCGACGCATACCCGCGGCCGGCGTGGGCGGGGAGGAACTCGTAGGAGACCTCGGCCCGGCCATCGGCGCGGTTGTCCGGGTCGAGCGTCACCCGTCCCACCGCCTGCCCGCCGTCGGCGAGGACGACAGTGAAGTGGCCGCGCCGGCCCGCGGCGCCGGCAAGGCGCGGTGCGAGGCGCCCGGCGGGGACGGGACCGCCCAGGAATCGCCGGACCTGCGGGTCGGTCCACAGGGTACGGAGCAGGTCGCGGTCCGCGGCTTCCACCGGGCGCAGCAGGAGCCGCGGGGTGGGCAGTCGGGTCGGCCAGTGGGGGGTGGAGCCACGTCGGGTCGGTGGTCATGCTGCTCCGGGGTTGCGGGGTTGGCGCGGGTTCTGGCCGTGCCGCTTGGTCGGCTCGGTCTCTGTGCGGTGCGGGGTCATGTCGGTGTTGCGGAGCAGGAGGAGGTCGAGTACCGGCAGGTCCGGTCCGGGGTGGTAGGGGCCGGCGTACCGGTATCCGAGGCGTTCGTAGAGCCGCCGGGCGGGTCGGTCGCCGGGCATGGCGAGCAGGGACGCCCACTCGGCGTGCAGCACTTCCAACAGCGCGGTGTGGAGGTGGGTGCCGACGCCTTGGCCCTGCCGGTGGGTGCGGACGGCGAGTTCGCAGATCCCGGCGAGGGCGGTGGTGGTGCGGGCCTGGGGGGTGATGGTGGGCAGGAGCTGTGCGCCGAACCAGTAGGCGGGGGTGCAGCGGAAGCCGTAGGCGAAGCCGATGTCGTGGCCGGCGGCCGAGGCCACGATCAGGGTGAACCGCTCGTGGCGGGTGTGGGAGGTGATCTGGCGCCGCAGGGTGTCGGGGGTGAATCCGGCGAGGGCGACGTCGTGGTTGCCGCTGTGGGCGTCGGCCCAGATGTCGGTGAGGGTGTCGAGGAGCGCGGCGGTGTCGGCGGCGCCGTGGCGCCGCAGGGACACCGGTGGCGTGCCGGAGGCGGTGTTCATCAGGCGGCCACGGCGGCGCGGTGGGCGTCGAGGTACTCGGCCACCTGCGGCACCTTGCGGTGGGGTCCGAGCGAGGTGGCGATGTTGTGGACGGCGAGGGCGAGCCGCTCGGAGTGCACGTCGTTGAGGTAGGCGAGGGTGCGGTGGCCGGCGTCGACGGCGGCGTCGAGGTCGGGTCGTTCCCGGCGGGCCTGGTGGAGGGCGATGTCGGCGGTGTAGAGCGCGGCGTTGCGGGCGTGGCCGCCGGAGAACAGCATGACGGCCTGCTCGGTGCCCGAGCACGCGCGGTCGAACTGGCCGAGGTCGGCGCGGCAGAGCGACTCCAGCCCGGCGAGCTCGCCGGGGACGAAGAACCCCAGCCAGTCCGGGTCGGCTTCCTGCGGGCCCTTGGCGTACAGGTCGTAGGCGCGCACGAGGGCCTGCTCGGTGAGCGGGCGGTCGCCTTGCAGCGCCCAGCCGCGGGCCTCCCGCATCGCCAGGAGCGCCAGCCAGCGCGGGGAGCCGAGTCCGGCGGCCGCGCGCTGCGCGACCTGGGCGGTGCCGACGGCTTCGCGGGGGCGGCCGGTGGCGTGGGCGAGGAGCGAGAGGCAGGCGAAGGCGTGGGCCTCCAGGCCGGGGTCGTCGGCGTGGCGGGCGCTGGCCAGGGCCTCGGTGTAGAGGGAGCGGGCGTCCTTGGTGCGTCCGGCGTCCAGGGCGAGCCAGCCGGCGGCGACGGAGAGCATGCCGGTCGCGGTGTGGAGGTCGCGGCCGAGGCCTTCGGTGTAGCGGCCGTGTGCCAGCCAGGTCTGGGCGGTGGTCAGTGCGGTGGCGGCCTGCTCGGCGAGGTCGGCGGAGCCGCGGTCGCGGTCCTGCGCGTACAGCGCCTGCTCGGCTTCCCTCAGTGCCTGGACGTGGTCGCGCCCCAGAGCCGGTCCCGCGCCCGGCACCGGGGCGGCGCCCGCACCGCCCGGGACGGCGGTGGTCAGCACCGCGGCCCCCAGGCCGAGGATCAGGCTGCGTCGGTGCACCTCGTCACCGCCCTTCGTCGTCTCTGTCGCGCCGAGCGGGGCCGAGCGGCCGCGGTAGCCCGGCTCCGTGAAGCCCAGTTCGACGGCGCTGCGGCCGGTCACCCGGTGGAGCAGGCGGCGGTACACGGCCCGGGGCCACGTGCTCTTGCCGTCCTCCCAGTTCGCGATGGTGCGGGAGGCCAGGCAGACCGGCTCGCCCGCCTCGATCGACTCCTTCACCAGGAACGTGGCGGCGTCGACGCGGGAGAGCTCCCACTCGACCTCGCGCACGCGCCGGATCGTGTCGTTCGCCCTGACCAATGAGGCCCCCTCGGGATGCGCCGCTGCCGCCCCTTGCCCCTCGGACGGTAGCGAAGCGGCCACGCTGTGCGACAGTGCCGGGCCCGTGGAAATTCCGATGACGGACCCGTCTTTCATCGCAATTTCACCGCCGTCTGACATCGCGTCAGCACCACGCCGCACGGTTCCCTGGGTCCACGCCCGGCACCGACGCCGGGCCACCGCCGGCCCGGCAGCCAACCGGCCGAGTGCGGGCACCCCATGGCGACAACGGGGCGGCGCGGCGCGCCGCCCCTTCCGAGAGGGGGAACATCGGTGGACCAATACCCGTCCCGCCGCAAGCGCCTGCTGACGTCGTCCCGGCCCATGCCGGACTGGGAGGTCGTCGGCGCGAGCGGCGCCTGGCTCCACCGAGCCGACGGCACCCCGGTGCTCGACGGCTCGTCCGGACTGCTGTGCACCAACGTCGGGCAGAGCAGCCCGAAGGTCCTGGCCCGCATCCAGGCGCAGTTCGCCCGGTACACCTACGGCGGCGCCGCCGTGGTGCGCCCGCACATCCAGCTGGAGCTGGCGGAGCGCCTGTGCGCCGCGGTCGGCCGCCCCGACGACTCCGTCGCGCTGGTCACCTGCGGCACCCTCGGCGTCGAGGTCGCCATCGGGCTGGCCCGCACCATCACCCGGGTGTGCGACGGCAAGCGGCGCGGCGACATCCTCACCAGCGACCTGAGCTACCACGGCATGAGCGCGCTGACCCTCGCGCTGGCCGGCAACCACGCCCGCCGCCCCCGCCCGGACGACGCCATGGGCCTGGCCCCGGCCTACCCCGCCCCCTACCCGCCGACCCACCCGCACGACGGCGGCCGGGCGTGCACCGCCGACTGCGCCGAGGAGGTCGCGAAGGCGATCGACGCCCGCGGCGCGGACCACGTCGCCGCCGTGCTGCTGGAGCCGGTCAACGGCACCACCGGCGGCGCCTTCGTGTCGCCGCCCGGGTACCTGCGCCGCGTCGGCGAGATCTGCCGCGAACGCGGCGTGCTGGTGATCCACGACGAAGTCCTCACCGGCCTGTGGCGCACCGGCACCCCGCTGGCCGGCAACCACTGGGCCGGCTGCGAGCCGGACATCGTGATCCTCTCCAAGGGCCTGGGCGCCGGGTACACCCCGGTGGCCGCCGTGCTGGTGGCCCCCCACCTCGCGCCGCTGCTGCGCCACGAGGGCGCGGACCCGCTGCCCGCGATGGGCACCATGGCCGCGCACCCGCTCATGGCGGCCGCCTGCCTGGGCGTCCTGGACGAGCTGGAGGCCCTCGGCCACCGGGCGCTGCGCGAGCGCGGAGACCGGCTCGGCGAGAGCCTGCGGTCCCTGACCGGCCTGCCCGGGGTGCAGGCGGTGCGCGGGCTCGGCCACCTGTACGGCGTCCAGGTCGAGCCCGGCCTGCTGTGGCCGCTGCTGGAGCAGGCCGAGCGCCGCGGCGTCCTCTTCTACCCGTTCACCGGCGCCGGCGAGCCGCGCGGCGAGGGCCTGGTCGTGGCCCCGCCGCTGATCGCCACCGACACCGACCTCGACCACCTGACCGGCGCGCTGCGCGGCGCGCTCACCGACCTCACCTGAACCCAACCAGCCGCCAAGGCCCGGCCGGGCCCGCGAACACCGAGGAGAATCCCGTGCTTCTGCCCTTCGTCGTGATCGACTCCCTGACCGCCGAGCAGTCCCGCCTGTGGCGCGAGCACTTCGCCCCCGAGCCGGGCGGGCGCAGCCCCGGCATCGAGGAGGGGATCTGGCGGCGCACCCAGGACCCGCGCAACGCCGAGCAGTCCGGCTGGACCAAGGACGACAACGGCCGGCGCCGCGTCGTCCACTACCGCCTCCACTACAACCTCGACCGCTCCCGCCCCACCGACCGCCTGGTCATGGACGAGCTGTACCTGTACGTCTCCTGGCTGGCCCCGGAGGACGACGAGGACGGCGGCGTTTACCCCGCTCAGTGAGGTGGCCGGGAGCGCTGCGCGTACAAGGCCGCGGCCGTGCTGACGGTCCGGCAGGTCAGGTCCGTTCTCGTGCGCAGCTCGCCGGGAGAGCCTGTGAGGCGCAGGGACATCACGTCGCCGTCGGTGGCCTGGACCTCGCGGTCCAGCTGGGCGAGGGAGCTCTTGAGGTCGCCGTGGGCGAGGGCGCTGCAGGCCCTCCAGACCCATTCCAGGTAGCTGCTGGTGTCGACGCTCGTGCCGGAGCTGGTGTGGATGCGCCCCGGAAGGTGGCGGCCGGCTTCGCGGACGACCTCCCCGTAGCGGGGAAACTGCAGGGCCTCTTTCAGCTTCTGGTCCTTCGGGCCGCCTGCTGCCAGGAGCCGGTCGACGAGGCCCTGGTACAGGTCCTCCCCGCTTGTGGGTTCAGGCAGTGCAGCGCCGGTGTCCGCCGGGCGCAGGGTGTTGGCGTCGGCCGCCAGCTGCCGGAGGCTACGGAAGTTGCGGTTGTCGTCGTTCTGCAGGGCCAGGCGCCGGCGTATCCGCTCGTAGCGGGAGGTCGGGGCCAGCAGCCACACCGCGCGGGCGCCGTTCTCCAGGGCCCCGCGCAGGAGCGTGAAGGAGCCGTAGGAGTGCAGGAGCAGGGCCATCCGCTCGGTGCCCTCGTGCTCGGTCAGGGAGGAACGCAGGCAGTGCAGGTGGTCCACCGCCGCCTGGATGGCGTGCTGGGCGCTGTGGGAGACCTGGTAGGGGTCGGTCCTAGCATCGTCACCAGCGAGGGAGCTGCCCGCAGGCACTTTCCAGTGCATCTCCCGCAGCGGCTCGTACGCCAGCAGGAAGGTGTCGAGGGTCTGCACGGTGGCGCGCAGGTGCGCGGTGACGTCGTCGTCCATGCCCAGACCCTATGAACACTGGCCCGTACGGGCGGAGGAATTTCCGGTGGCCCGAGCCCCGTAGGCACGCGGATCGACCGCATCGCGCAACGGTCGCGGCCGGGACGAGCAGGCAAGGCTCTGCGGAGGCGACCCGGCGTCGGCCCTCCGCCGCCGCGCCCCAGCCCGCCCCGCCCCGCCCCAAACGGCCGGCACCAGCCGGACGCGCGAGAAGAAGAGGCCCTCCGCAGGCGCGGGAAACCCTCGACGTCACTGCCCCACCCAGCCAACCACCATCCACAAAGCCAAGGATCAGGAAGGGAAAGGAGAGGGTTGTCGGGGTGGTGAGTTCGCCTTGACGGCCGCTCACCATGGCCTCTGACCTGCGCGTTCGTCCGGACTCCGAACGCTCGGACCGGGATGGGCGGCCGCCGGTTGGTACACCCGTTCCCGCCGCTGGTTGTCGCACCTGTTGGCGCACCCGTTGTCGGGTCGTGGCCGTACGGGCCGGGTGCGGGGCCTGGCAGCTGTAACCCGTACGGGCGGGTCTCGCGGTGAACCTCCCGTCGGCCGGGGACCGCTCTGCCAGCGTGAGGGCATGACGAACAACAGCGGCTTCACCCAGGACGTGACCATCCGCCCCGAGGGCGACCGGCTCACGAGCCATGGTGAGCCCTTCTTCCTGGTGACCGGACGATCACCATAGAACCCGCCTGTGACCTGGCGGAAGACCTGTCGTACGGTCGCCGGGCCGGAGCCGCCGTCACGGCGACCTCCCGGGATCGTGCGGTCGGACGCAGAGGGCTACCCGTTCCCGAGGCCCTGGTCGAGCGCCAGGCGCAGCAGGGTGAGGGCGTCGGCAGGGTTGGCGGACAGCAGCGGTACGCCGTCGGTGGCGTCGGCGACCGGGCGGCCGCCGAGGAGGGCGGTCCAGTTGCCGAGGTCGTCGTAGACCTCGATCCAGCCGACCGGGTGGCCGCGCCGTTCCAGGGCCTGGACGGCGGGCTCGGCGGGCCATGTGAGGTGGACCAGGCCGTCGCCGAGGGCGTAGTCGCGGCGTGCTTCTCCCAGGTCCCGGTCGGTATGCGGCAGCCCGCCGGTGGTCGGGCCCAGCGCCAACGCGGGCACCGGCACCCCGCCGGGAAGCCCGGCCGCGGCGACTGGAGCGACCGGGGCCGCCGATCCGCCGGCGGCGGTCGGCCCGGAGGAGCGTGTCCAGGGCGAGGCGGCGGCTCAGGCGAAGCGGCGGTGAGCGGTGTCGGTGATCTCCGGGGCCTTCGTTCCTCCGGGTGGTACATGTCCGCCCCGCGCGCGAACCTGCCGCCTTCGGCCCCCGGGAAACGCTGGGATGGGCAGCAGCACGTCGGCCACCGGGCCGGGGCACCACTTCGAGGCGGGACATCGTGATCGTTCGCATCATGGGCGAGGGCCAGGTCAAGCTGGACGACGCCCACTTCACAGAGCTGAACAAGCTCGACGACGAGCTGCTGGCCGAGATGGAGTCCGGCGACGAGGAAGGCTTCCGGCGGCGCCTCGGTGCCCTCCTGGACGCGGTCCGCCGCCTGGGAAGCCCCCTGCCCGACGATGCCCTGGAGCCTTCCGAACTGATCCTGCCCAGCCCCGACGCCACGCTGGAGGAGGTCCGCGACATGCTCAGCGACGACGGCCTCATCCCTGGCTGACCCACCATCAACCACCGGCCCCGGGCCAACACGCCCGGGGCAGGGCCCCGAGGGCGGGGCCGGGCCCCGCCCCGGCTCAGCGGGGCGGGTGGACCAGGCAGCCCCGCCCCGACCGGCAGGGGCGGGACACGCCCGTTCAGGAGCGGGCCGGACGAGGCATCAGGGTGCCTCCGCGCCCCGGCCCGACACGGCGTCCGTAGCCGGACGCCAACCGGGGCAGGTGCCGAAGCACGTGCCGCGGAGCCGACCCACCGCCGGGCACCAAGGAGAACCCGGCCACCACCGAACAGCCCGACGCCCTGCCTGCCCCCGCCCCGGAGCTGATTCGGTCCTTGTGCGGCTGCCCCGGCCATGGCCACCACCGCCCTCCGGGGGTCACCGGGCATCCCCTGGGGCGGGCACCCCCGCAGCGGGCGGAAGCCGATCTCGCTGCGGCGAACCCGGCGAGAACGACGACCCGGTCGGCTACACCTGCGGCTCCTGCGGCTTCGAATACCTCAACGCCGAACCATGAGTCGACGGGGGAGGCGCTGCACCGTACCGTTCGCGTGGTCGAAAACACTGCTCAGGTTTCAGCGGCGCGAGGGGCACGGGGGCTGGTATGGGATCCCCGGGGCGTACTGCGTCCAGTCGTTGGTACTGATACCGGTGCCGACGTAGGCGCAGAGGCGATCGGCCAGCGCAGTCGGGTCGGTGTCGAAGAAGCGAAGGGAATCACTGCCGACAACGGCGAGCCGGGCTCCGTTGGGCATAAACCGGATGTCTTCCCTGTATTGGCCGGAGGGGATAGTCCCGGTCACGTTGGGGGTGGACGGGTTGCGGATGTCCCACAGTTGAACCGCGGACTTTTCGTCGCTGGTCCATACGGCCAAGAGTTTACTGTTCGGGCTGAAGGCGAGGCCCCTGGTACCAGCCTGGGTGTTGATGGCCGCGATGGACCGTGGTTGGGCCGGGTTGCGGGTATCCCAGAGAGTCAGGGTGTTCTCGGCAGCGCCGGTGGCGGCCAGTAGCTTGCTGTCGTCGCTGAATTGCACTGTACTTCCGGAGCGTTCGGAGAGTTTGACGGTGCTGGTCGGGTGGCCGGCGGTGAGGCCGTACAGGTACAGGTCGGTGCCGAACCCGCTGGCCCGCGTAGTCGTGGCGACAACGCCAGAGGAAGCCACAACGCCGCCTTGGTTCGCACCGGCCAACGGCGAGTCCGCGCCATGCTGTGGGTGCTGCGGATCGCTGATGTCCCACCACGTGGTGCCGTCCTTGGTGAGGACGCAGGCAGTGTGGTTGTCCACCAGGCCGGCCAGGTCCCGGTTGGGGTCAGGGACGGGGAGCTTGCCTGCCTTGAGGACGGTGTTGCTGTCGGTCACGCGCCAGAGCTGGAGGTAGGCGTCGCCCTGTACGGCAACCAGGCTTCCGTCATCGGAGGAGCTGACTCCCGAGAACACGATGAAATCGCCGAGACCGGTGGGTGTGGTGGGGAAGTGTGCCGTGCCGAGCGAGGTGCCGGTTGGGTGTGTGAGATCGTGAATGTCCCAGAATTGCACCGCGCCGTGGTGGTCGACGGTCAGCAGCGCAGTGGTGGTGAGGAAGGTGATCGTTTGCGAGGAGGCGGCGAGGGAGATTGTGGCCAGAGGGTCTTTCCTGCCGGTTCCGGATTCGGGTACCTCCCACAGCCCGACGATTTTCGAGTTCTCCCCGCCCGTGGTGCCTTGCGCACTCGTCCGGACCGGTGCCGCGATCAGGTTCCCGTCTGGGCTGATCGCGAACCTGTCCTTGCCCGTTACCTCGAGGCCGCCGATCCGTGCCACTGGGTCTCGCCACAGGCGTACCTTTCCGTCTCCTCCACCGCTCAGTACCGCGCCGTTTGGCGTGGCCGCCAGGGTTCTGGTGTCGAAGGCGATGCTGGTGCAGGCCGGAACCACAAGGCTGTCAAGACTGATATTCGAGACGTCCACATGGCACAACGTGCTCTTGGCGTTATACGTGCCCATTCCGCCAAAGGTGAGTTGGTTGCCGTCCGGACTGTAGGCCACGCTCATCACATCTTCCGGGACCCCGGGGTAGACCGATAGCGGTTTCGAGGTGTCGCCGACCTTCCACAGGTGGACGTGCGCGTCCCCACCCGCGGCCAGCCAGCTGCCGTCTGGGCTGAAGGCGAGCGATTGGTAGCCGGTGGAGATGGCGGTGATCGAGACGGGCTTGGCAGGGTCGGTCAGGTCCCAGAGCTCGGTGGTGCCGGCCTGGTTGGTGGTGGCCAGCAGCTTGCTGGTGGGGGCGAAGGCCACTCCTCCTCTCAGGGTCCCGTTGCCGTTGCCGGGCAGTACTGGCAGGAGCCGCGGGTTCACCGTGTCCTGAACGGACCAGAGCATGCTTGAGCCCTGCGTTGTGGCGGCTGCCAGCAGATTCCCGTCCGGGCTGAAGGCGAGTGAGCTGACTCGAAGGGCGCCGGGGAGTTGGTCCGGTCCGGGCAGGGGCAGCTCGGCCAGGGTGCTCGGGTGCTGGGGATCGGACAGGGACAGCAGACACAGGCCGCCCTGATCCGGGCAACTTGCGGCCAGTTGCGGCTGATCGGGAGCCAGAGCGATCGCGGTTGCGCGTTGCAGGTTCAACGTCGTGTGCACAACCGGGGCAAACGGGTCGGCCGTGTTCCATATCCGCACGGAGCCGTCGTCTGTACCTGCCCCTACCAGAGGGCCGTGCGCCTGCGCAGCCACGCTGGTTACTTTGCCGCCCGTGGTGGCGAGGACGTCGTCGAGCGGCGTGCCGAGAGTTGTGTAGAGCTGGCTGGCGGCGGCTTGGGTAGGGGAGGTCCGGTAGGCGGCGATCGCGAGTTGGGCGGCCAGCCCGGGGTCTGTGGGGGTCAGGGCGGCTGCGTCTGCGGCGAGGGTGTTCGCTCGGGTGATAGCGCTGTTGCGCGCGGCGTCGTTGTGTGCGCGCTGGGCGTTCACGGCGGCTGCAGCTGCGACGAGCGCCAGGACGCAGATGGTGGCGACCCCGGACCACAGTGCGCCACGGCGGCGGCGCAGGCGCCGCTTGCCGTGCTTGAGGTAGTCCTTGAGTGCCTCGCTCAGTTCGGCCGAACGGGCGGGCAGCCACTGCCGTGAGAGCGCGATGGCGGTTCGGGTCGGCAGCAGGTCTGCAGGCCGATTCCGGTCCTCCCAGCGGTCCAGGTCGTTCTGTATGCTCTCCCGCCAGGCCAGGAACGAGCGGTCTGCTGCCACCAGTTCCCTCGTGGTCTCCCATGCCGTGATGACCGCCTCGTGGGCGAACTCGACGCGCTGGCCCTCGCCCGCGCGGCCGCTGCTGTCCTGGCCCTGGATCACCAGGAGCCTGGCTCGGGCCAGCCGCTGGGCGATGTCCCATTCCTGGGGATCGATCTCGCTTCGGTAGACGGCGCGGCGCAGCGGCGCGGCCGTGCCGACTGGGATCCGCACCAGTCGGGTGAGCAGTCGTCTGGCGACTTCCCGGTCCGCCTCTGGTACCAGGGCGCCCCACTGCTCCTTTGCGCAGTAGTTTAGGGCGCCGGCGACACCGCCGAGCCGGGTGTACTCCTGATAGGTGATGAGGCCGCCCTCGCACCGGCGCCACAACTGGTCGAGGGTGAAGCCGAGCAGCGGCAGAATGCCGGGTTCGGAGCCGGCGTCGGCCAGAATGCGCTCGATCAGCTCGTCCTCGTAGCGGGCGCCGGGGACCGCGTCGACCGGCTTGGCGATGACCTCGCGCAGTTGGTCGGGGCGCATCGGTGGGAGCGCTTGGACCTTCCTGCTGACCAGCGGGCCCAGGCGTGGGTGGGCGAGGGCGTGTTCCAGCAGGTCGGCGCGCAGGGTGGCCAGCACGGCGACCTGGTCGGGGGTTCCGGGGCCGCCCAGCACGTCGGCCAGCTCGTCGATGGCGCTGTCGCTCTGGTCGAGGAGTTCCTCGAACTGGTCGAGCACGACCAGCAGGCGTGAGGTCTTCTTCAGTTCCAGGATCCGAAATGCGGTCTCGCGAATCCCTCGGGTCGCAAGTTCCTCGGTCAGCTCGGTGACTCTGGCCGGGCGCTCAACCTCGGACAGTTCGGGGTCCAGTTCCTGCAGCAGGGCCGCGGCCAGCGCCCGCAGTGCGGTGTTGTACGCGGCAAAGTGGACCATCACGGCACTGTCTCCGGCCTTGCGCCGCCTGGGGCTGACGCCTGCCATGGCCAACGACGACTTGCCGCAGCCGGACGGCCCGACCAGCGTAGTCCAACGCTCGCTCGCGGTGATGGCGGCGAGCTGGTCAGCGTCGGCTTCGCGGCCGAAGTAGCTGCCGGCGTCGGACTCCTGGAATGCGTTCAGTCCACGAAACGGTGAGGGCGGCTCGACGAGCGGTCCCAGGTCGGGCCAGGCCGCGATCAGCCGGTCGGTCGGGATCAGGTAGCTGACCGGCGGGGTGCCCGCCTCCGCCACTGTCATCAGGCCGACCACCCCGCCGAGTTGCTCGTCCCAGACCGCGCTGCCACTGAAGCCCGCCGACACCCGGTGGCCCTGTCCGGACTGGTCGAGCTGCACCCACTGGCCGGCCAGCCTCGCCCGAAGGGTTCCGGAGTGCCACACGCCCTCGGGATGCCCCTGGGGGAATCCGAAGACCCGGGACGGGTGGTCCCAGGTCTGCTGCGGGCCCGTCTTGATCAACCTGATCGGCCGGGCACTGGGCAGTGGCGCCTCCAGCGCGAGCACGGCCACGTCCGCCGCAGCCGGCTGCGCAGGGCCCCAGACTCTCACCCGCGCTGTGCCCGACATCGGTTCCCGCTCCGGCATAGCCGGTAAGAGAGCGGCGTCGAGCACGAGTTGCGCGCCGTCTGGCGGCATCTCTCCACCGGGCAGCCCCAGTGCCGTGCTCACCACGTGGGCACAGGTGAGCACCAAATCCTCCGCCACCAGGAAGCCGACGCCGACCGGCTCACCCCGCGAGTCCTGGACCCGCAGCAACGCCGCGTGCAGCGCCGCCGGATCCCCCCCAGCCACTGGCTCGGGACTGGTCACGGCGTCTGACCCGCCTCGGCAGACGGCGGACGCCAGGTGAGCGAGACCTTGAAGTTGGCCTGCGCCGTGGTCGTGGAGATCACCAAGTCGGCTTCGGCGGACATCGACAGGCCGAACTCCAGCGAGATCTCCTCCGGCGCCTGCGCCATCCCGCCCAGGCCCTCGACAAAGCTCTCCGCCACCGGCCTGATACCCGCCAGCATCTCCCCGAGCGAACGCGCCGCCCGTGCCGCCACCTGGCCGGGCCGGGCCACCTGAATCAGCCCTTCACCCGCCGGCTCGACCTCCACCTTCACCAACTGCCCCGGCCCGGCCTCACCCTCGACCGGAAGTTCCACCAAGTACCTCACGTCCACCCCTTCGCAAGAGTCGCAGCCTGCGGGCAACGCCATGAACAACACCGCTTGCGGCGCCGCGCGCTGTTGCGCGCCCGCGCGGCCGCTCGCACGGCCTGCACCGCCGCCAGCCGGTGGGTGCCTCAGCAGCACGGCAGGTCGCCGGTGCCGGAAAGTCAGCCCGCCGGCAACCCGGCGGTCATTCACAGTGTCCAGCCAACTCCACTGATGGCAAAGAGATTTGAGCAAGAATGGAGCTTCAGGCAGGCACCAGCGGAGCGGCAGCACCTCGCCAGCCGCAGGCCGTGCGTACGGGCGCCCCGGCGGCACAGCGAGGGCCTCGAACTCGGCCTTCGCCGGGAGCTCGCCCCAGGTGCGGTAGGAAGTGAACTTCTCCACGAGCGTGCCGACGCCCTCGTTCTCTCTGTCGACCTCGACCAGGAGCACCGGCACGTCCGAGCCGGGGCCCGGGCTTGGGAGCGGCGCTGGCGAGCGTTCCTGCGGCTGCTGGTGGTCCTGGTCGGCACGGCGGCCGCCGGGGTCCGCTCGGCGGTGGCGGACCTGCGGCTGGCCGCCGAGGAGAACCCGGCCGTCGCTGAGATGCTGGGCGCTGTCCCGGCCGGCGCCGCCCGGATGGAGGACCTGGTGCAGCGCGGTCCGTACGCACCCATCTGGCACCCGCTCAACGACAGCGGGCGGGCGTGCGGGTGGACGGAGCTGCAGACAGCGAGCAAGAGCAGCGCGGGCCGGCCTGTCGCGCAGTCGAGGTCAGCAGATGCCAGGGCCACGGCGAGCACCAAGTACGGGACGGCTGCCAGGCACTGCTCGGCCATCATGCTCGGATCAGGCGCCTTGCCTGCTTCGTTCAGCGCCGGCAGCCCGGCACCGACGGCCGCATCGACCGCGGCGTCCAGGACTTCGGCCGCCGTAAACTCCCCGCACGCCGCCAGCCCGCGCACCAGGCCGGCGGCTTTCGCCGGATCGTCACGCCACAGCTCGGCGACCTCGTCACCGGCGCCTGCCAGGTCGATGACCGCACCCTGCTCTGCGGTCGGCAGCGGAACGAGCCAGGACACCCCGGGCTCCTCCACGATCTCCTGTACCCACGTCAGCGCCACCCGCGCGGCGCTGCTCCGCTCGGCCTGCTCCCGCTCCCGCTCCCGCTCCCGCTCCCGGGCGACCGCGGCCGGCCACCGGGCCTCGTCCTCGGCCCGGGCCGCCTCCAGCAGCGGGGCGGCCGTGCGGCCGAGGTAGACCACCGGGAGGGGGTCCACCACGACCGTCTCCTGTCCGGGCGGGGCGTCGGCGATCGGCTGGTACAGCGCCTGTGCTGCCGAGGCGCAGGCGCCGACCGTAGTGGTGAGGGCGGCGATCAGCCGGCCGTGTCGGCGTCGGCGGGCGGGCAGGTCCAGGCTGGCGGGAGTCGCGGTCACCCCCGCACTATGGCGCGCCGCACCCGCCGGTCAGCGCCACTGGTAAGACACGCCGGTCATCGCCGGGAGCAGCACCGGGCCACCCACGGTGGCGTCGGGCCGGACGGCCTGGTCCAGGACGACACCGACGTCCGAGTACAGGTGGAGGCCGGCCGCGTCGGCCGCCGGCAGCCACACCACCGGCGCCTGGTCGGGATCGTCCTGCTCGACCAGCGCGACGGCCGCCGCCAGGTGGTCGGGCAGGTGGGCGGTGAAGACCATGTGCTGGCGCCGGAACGGCACGCTCTCGCCCGGCCGCTCGGTCTTCTGGTCCTGGACGAAGCGCAGCACCGGCGGCGTGGGCAGCATCACCAGGTCGAGGCCGAGCTCCTCGAGTAGCTCCCGGCCCAGCGCAGTCTCGGGTTCTTCGCCGCCTTCGACCACGCCGCCGGGGAAGGAGAGCTGTACTCCAGCCGGGCGCTGGCGCCGGATCAGGCACACCCGACCGTCGTGGATGAGCACCTCGCACACCCGCACGCGGACCGGCCCGCCTGCTGTGCCGCTGCTCGTCATGGCCGCTACGGGGTCATCGCCGTGGCCGCTTCGTCGGCAGCGTCGGCAGCGTCGGTAGCGGCCAGGACGGATCCGGTGACCAGGTCGGCCAGCCATCGGCGAACGGCCCGGTGCGCTCGTCCAGCATGCCGATCGCCCGGCCGCGGGCCTGCTCGATCTGGCGGCCCGTGTAGTCGTCGACCACGCCGAGACGGCGCAGCTGGGCGTACTCCTCGGTGTCCTTCCAGTGGTGCCCTGACAGGTCGGGGGTGACGACCAGGTCGAGGGCGAGATCCATGGTGTCGATGCCGAGGCCCGGGCGGCGCCGGTAGGGGTGCTCGAAGTTGACGTACCAGCGCACCGGTTCCTTCGTGGTGGCGTCCTGGAAGCAGTGCACGGAGAACCACTCGCCGGCCAGGAAGTGGCTCAGCAGCTCGGTGTTCTCCCAGCGGTACGGGCCGAGGGTCCAGGTGCCGGCCGCCAGGTTGTCCAGGCCTTGCTGGCGGGTGGTGTCGTCGCCGGTGCGCGTGGAGGTGATCCAGGTCGTCGGGGCGAGGCTCTCGATGCCCGGCCAGTAGGCCAGGGTCAGCATGTGGCCGGTGTCGTCGATCACGCGCTGGGGCATCGCGGTCCACACCCGGTGGGCGTGGACGTCGCGGCGGATCGCGGTGGTGCCGGGCTCGAACAGGGCGGTGTCGGTCACGGCGAAGAGTGTTCCCGGCCGCGGGCCGGGAAGTCCGCTCGAAGGGGTGACTGCTCGGTCCGGAGGGCGGCCGTCCCCCAATGCCTTCGCGGTCCCGCCCGGGGTCAGGCGTGTGCTCAGTTCGTGGACCGCCTGCGCGAGCGCTGCGCGGTCGGCGACGGCCCGGGGCCCGCAGCCGCCACCACGACGCTCCTACCGTTCTCTTCCTTCGCGGCGATGCGTCAGTTCGTGCTGGCACCCTGCCCCTGTGCGGATACCCCTCGCCACCGCCCGAGCGACGGCCGCGTCCGTGCTCACCGCGTCCGCGCTGCGCTTCGCCGCCAGCGGCCTCCACTCCGATTTCCTTCGCGACACCGGCCACATGTACCTGGGCGCCGCGGCACTGCCCGGCGTCAAGCGCAGCGGGGTGTGGCACGTCGACCAGGCCCTGCTCGAAGATGCTCTGCGGGAGCTCGCGGCGGGGGCGGACGCCCCCGGCCGGCTCGTTGCGCTGGACCTGCGGTGGACGGAGCTGAGCCGGGACGACCGATTCAACGACGACTGGCGCCTGGCCGTTCAGGGTGAACTCGTCGACCGGGCCGCACGGGCCCGCCGCCGCGCCCCTGCGGCCGAGCTCCTCGACGCCGGACTCGCCCCCGCGGCGCCTGGCGGTGAAGGAGGTCGACCGGCTGCTGGTCGGGGCCGTCCGCGGGCCCGATGGGCGCGACCCGCTGGTGGTGGCGGGCCTCGTCGTCATGGACGTGGTCCGACGACGGGCCGGTGTGTGGAGTATCCCCGCGAAGTGGGCGGATGTCCTGGACCGGTGGCGTGCCGGGCACGTGGCGCTGCTCGCGCGGGCGCGGCGGTGCGGCGGGTGCGGCGCCATGGCGAGCCGGGCGCAGCAGTACGAGTGGCGGTCGTCGGGCGCGGACGGCTGGATCACCCAGTGCCCTGCCTGCGCAGGCGGCGAGCACCTCTTGTACGGGGGGTCGATGCGGGGCGTGCTGTACTCCGGCGAGCGGCGGCGGGCGACGCGCGCCGACGGCTACCTCTGCGCGGTGTGCGGCCTGCGGCAGGCCGTCGTCTGGGACCACTGCCACGAGCCTTCGCACGGTTACGTCCGCGGGCCGGTGTGCGCGAGTTGCAACCAGGCCGAGCGCTCCTGGCACGGCATCTGGCGGGCCTTCTGGGACAACGGCCCGGCGGTACGGCACCTGCTGGAGTGCAACGGCTGCCGTACCTCCACCACCCTTCCGCTGCGACACCTGTCCGCGCTGGCCGCCGCCCGGCTGCGCGCCACCGCGCGGCACGGCCGGTGCGCCGGCGAGCCCTCGGCCGTGCTTGAGCGGCTGTCGGAGGGTGGCTCCTCGCCCGGCTGGAATGCGTCGCCCACTCCGTCCGCTGGGAGGAGAGCGTCGGTGTGCACAGGGTCACGGAGTGGGTCGCGGACCTGGCGGCCGAGCACTCCTGACCGCAGGTCGGGCATTTCGGCAGAGGGCCACCGCATCCGTTCAGCGGCGGCCGCCGGATGGTGTCGGCCTTGGCGGTAGTGCGGGCGAGGGCGCTCCGGACCGTCCTCCCGATTATCGTCATACAGACGAAAAGTGGGATACGCTCGACCTGCGTGGCCGACACCGATCCGCCACGCGGGAACGGTCGGGACGCCGGGACCCGGGGCTCGCCCCCGTCCCCTTTCCGGCTCATACGGCAGCGGCAAGGCGGGGGAGAATGGGCAAGGGAGAGGCCGCCCGGATGCGGCAACACCTGGAAACCGAGATCGCGCGGCTGAGCGCCGTCGTCGGACTGACAGGCCGGGACGTACCGACCTTCGACAACCGTGACGGCGCCTGCCCGTTCATCAGCGTCGGCGAGAACGGCTGGCTGGGCTACCTCGCCCTTGAACGGGGAGAGCTCTGCTTCCAGCGCTCGACCCGCGATCCCGACGAACTGCTGTACTGGGCATTCGACAGCGCCACACGCGAGCTCGCCAGCCGCTGGGTACTCAAGCACCCCCGCGAGGGCGAAGACCAGAGGGTGACACGATGGAGGCGCCATGCCACCCTGCTCCACACCCTGCATCCCGCGTGGGCCCAGCGATGGCGGGCAGAGCTGATCAAGGACCTTCGAGACGAGGACGATCACCGGCTCGTTCCCGCGCTGCCCCCGCCCCCGCTGGTTCTTGGACCCCCCGAACCGCCCGTCGAGGGCGTGCTGTTGCCGGTGCGCCCACACCGCCGGTGGTCCTGGCGGCACTAACTAGTAGTACTTCGTTAGGTTGGGACGGGCTGTCGGGTGCGGTTTCGGGACTTCCTTGTGGGAAGCGAGCGTTGGCAGGTGCGGCAGACACCGGTCCAGCAGCTCAGCAGGTCCTGGAGCTGGTCGGGGACCTGGTAGAGAGTCAGGCCGGTGCTTGGACTTTGGGGTCGAGTCGGCGAAAGGTGGGAAAGCGTGGGCGGCGGTGACGAGGGTGACGTGGTGGTGCCAGCCGCGCCTGGACGCACGTCAAGAGCCTCTACAAGCTCAGCGTCACCGAATCCCAGAAGGCCAAGCTCGGCGACATGCTGAACACCTGCGACTGAGCGGACGACGCGGGGCCACCGCGTCGCTACCCGCACCGCCCTACGCGTGTCCCGGAGTCCGTACGTGGTGAATCTGATGATCGACGCAGGCCCGACCGCCCCGGACACCCCGGTGACCCGCACCGGCGGAGTACCCCTCGCCCCGCCGGGAACCGACTGGCCCACCTGCGCCTCCTGCAACGGCCCGATGCAGTTCCTCGCGCAGGTTCTCCTCAACGACCTCGACACCGGCAGCCGCACCGCCCCGACCCGGGACCGCGGGATCCTCGCACTGTTCGCGTGCCAGAACGACCCCGGCATGTGCGACGACTGGGCCCCCACCGCCGGCGGAAACCACGCCTTCCTCCTCCCCACCACCACCGACCTGCGGCCGCTCCCCCTTCCCCACCTCCCCGACGACGCCGACGAGACGGCGCTCGTACTCGGCGCCGTCCGAGCGGTGACCATCGAACACACAGACCAAGCGGAGTACGACGAGGCCCGCGAAGCATGGGCGGCCAGGACCGGCCGCCCGGACACCTCCGTCCTCGGCCAGTTCGGCGGCACACCCGCATGGATCCAGGGCGACGAGACACCCACCTGCCCCCGGTGCGACCACCCCATGCCCCTGGCCGTCCAACTCGAAGAAGGCCCACACCCCACCGCCATGAACTTCGGCGGCGGCGGCTGCGCCTACGCCTTCACCTGCCAACCCTGCACCCAGGCCCTCCTCCTCTGGCAGTGCTGAACCACCGCCACGCCGGACAAAACGAGACGCCCCCACGCCGACCGGATGGAGCGGGCCCGGTTCACCGGTCATGACGACGACGAACCAGGCGCTCCCGGCCGCACGCCGCACAGACGTCGACGCCCACGAGGACCAGGAGCCACGGGAACACCGGCGGACGGGCCGGGGCGGCGGGGTCGTACGGGACAGGTCAGCCGACGACGGTCTCGGCGTTGTGGACGTGGAGGACGGCCAGGCCCTCGTCCGCCAGGAGACGGACGGCGTCCCGGGCGGCGGTCGGCCCGGGTTCGGGCGGTGTTCGGCCCCGGCGGTACCGCGAGGCCACCGTCGCGGGCCTCGACGCCGGCCTGCTCGGGGTGTCGGCGAGGGGGCGGTCCGTGGTGGCAGACCGCCCCGCCCCGATCAGCCGCTCAGCGTCCGCGCCAGCTCAAGCGCGGCGGTGGCCAGGGGAACGAACGGTGTCGCCTTCTCGACCAGCGCCTGCACCTTCTCCCTCATCCCCTCCCGCGACCCGACCGGCTGTCGGCTCTCCCGTACCAGGACCTCCAGACGCGCCAGGATCTCGGCCCGCTCCTGCGGCGTCGCCTCCGAACAGGCCATGACCTGCTCCATGAACGCGACGTACGGCGCCGCCGACGGGCCGTCGGGAAGCGTCCGCGTCAGATCGCACACCGCGACTTCATCCGGGTACAACGGGACCGCACTGCAACCGGGCGCCTCGGCGACCGCACTCACCTTGCGGTGCTCGACACTCCCGCTGCTGGTCCAGTTCTCGATGTGCTCGATGTTCCCGATGTAGTAGACCGCATCGCCATCGAAGTCGAATCCCCCAGGGCTCATAGCGGCAACGTACTCCGCCCGGCCCCCCACGTCAGCCGCTCCGTCCACTGCGGGACGCCGTCGGGGTGGGGAGCGTAGCCGGTGCGGCGCAGCTGGCCACGGCTGGTCCGGATGTTGTCGTGGAAGCGGTGTACGGACACGGGGGGAGGCGGCGGCCGGTCTCGGCGTTCTCGACGGCGGCGTCGGCGTCGCCTGGGGTGTAGGCGGTGACGCAGACGAAGCGGTCGTTGGTGTTGGTGGCTCAGGAGATGTAGAGCTTGCCGACCTGGGTGGTGCCGGTGGTCACTGCGGGTCGACCTCGGCGTAGGCGACGAGCACGATCGTGCCGAGGACCGTGGGGACGAAGGCGATCCGGACGCCGTCCTTGGCGTAGTCCCGGACCGGGCTGTCGGGGCGCATCTGGACGCCGGCGGTCTTCGGGCTGAGCGCGATGGTGGTCAGGTGCGGGTCGAGGCGGGCGAGGGCGGCGTCGTCCATCTCGGCGAGCTGCCGTTCGGCGACCTCGTGGAAGAGGATGGTGGCGCGGCGCGGCGGGCGGTCAGGCAACGCGCTGCTCGCCGTCGGTCGCCGGGGCGGCCTCGATGCCTCGCTCGGTCTTGATGTCGTCCCAGGTGCGGCGCGCGTTCAGGTCGACGCCGCGGTCGGCCAGGTCGAGGAGGACGTAGGCCAGGGTCGGGTCCTCCAGCGCCGCGTCGCGGGCGGTTGCGCGCAGCTCTTCGGCCTCGTCGGGGTCGAACACCATCCGCATCGTGGCCTCCAAGCGCGCCTGGGTGAGGTATCGAGGCTAGCGCAGCCGGGCGGGCAGCAGGTCTTCCCCTGACCGGGCCGCCTCGTGGGACGGGACGGCGGGGGCGCGGGACGGGTCAGCCGGCGACGGTCTCGGCCGTGTGCCGGTGGAGGGCGTCCAGGAGCGCGGTCTGCTGCCCGGTCAGCTTGCCGTCGGTGCGGGCCGCCGCCTGTTTGCGCAGCCAGGTCCCGGGCCGGAAGGCGGGGTCGGCTTCGCCGCCGGTGCGGTTGGCGGGGTCGTCGAGGGTGCCGCCGACGGCCAGGTAGGCGAGCAGACGCCGGTACGACCTGTTCCAGTCCGGCTCCAGCCGCCACAGCCCGTCCAGGCCGTCGAGCGCGGAGGCCTGGACGGAGGCGAGGCCTCCGGCCTTGCGCTGGCGGCGCATCCACGCGCCGACCGCGTAGCCGTCCAGCTTCTCCGCCGCCGGGATCGCCAGGTGGCCGTGCCGGCCGGCCCAGGCGCGGGCGTAGGCGTGGCCACGCTCCCAAGCGTTCGCGTGCTTCGACCAGATCATCCCCAGCGCCTCCAACTCGGAGACCCGGACCGGGTCGAGGAGGTGCTGGCCGTTCAGGTGGCGCCGGCGGTCCAGCCAGGACATCAGGCCGGCGTGCTCGGTCTTGTCGGTGGGGTCGAGGTGGCGGACCGACGATGATCGCGCGGAGCCTACCGCCCAGCTCAGGGGCCCTCCCCGGCCACCCCTCCCCCACCTCGCGGCGGGCTGCTGCGATCCGCGCCGGCCCCGGCCCGCTCGGGGAACGGCGCTGAGAAGCAGACTGGGCCGGGACCTCGGCGCCCACCCCCGCTCAGTTGACCACCGGAGTGGGTGAGGAAGCGTGAGTAGCCCTGGCCGTTTTGCGAGATCCTCATCAGCGGCGGCCACCAGGACGAGCAGGACGTCGACCCGGGCAAGGCCACGAAGCCGCAGGGACGAGCCGGACGTCGACACCTCGCCCGGAAAGCACGAAAGACCCCTCAGAAAAACCCTGCTGATTCCAGATCAATAATCAGCCGGGAAGCCACACGTAGAACCTGTCGATAAACCCCTGGAAAAGCGTTGTGGAAATCTTGGCACCCCGGGAGAGTCCGGCACCCCGGCGGCCACAACAAGGTCACACCCAGCGGCCGATCGCCGGCCAGAGCCCGGCGTGCAACACCCGCACTCCCCGCCACGGATCGTCCGGGACGGAGACCAGGGCCGCTACCCGCTCACGCCCAGTCGGGGCGGGCAGCACCAACGGGCCCGGCCCCTCCGTCTCCCGGTCGCTGAAGCACGTTGGGCACTCCAGCCGGTCCGGGTCGGCGGGCGGCGGGCCGTCACGGGCTCCCGCCGGCCGCCGACAGCCGCCGGGCCGGGGGCTGCTGTCGGTGTTTCCGGGGGGCCGGCTCCGGCTGCGGTGGTGTCAGGGGTGGGCGCTATGGTCCGTACACCCGTTCACCGCTGGAGGGATGAGTCACCGATGGTCCGTGTCACGCCGCCGCGCCCGGTCGACATCGCCGCCGCCTTCCCGGAGTTGGCGCCGCTCGCCCGGCAGGCCGTCCGGCTGCACCCGCGCCCGGGCGCACCCGGCGCGCACGACAGCTCGGTCGGCGGGCCGCTGCTGTGGCCCGCCGGTGAGCCGTGGCCGGTCTGCGCGAGGCCGCACCCGGAGGAGCACGACGGCGGGATCGCGGTGTCCGTCGCCGACGTCCGGCTTCGGCGGGCGCTGTACGAGACGACGGGCCGCACGGCGGAGCAGGACGCGGCGCTGGAAGCCACCTTCGCCGGGCACCCGTGGAGCGGGCGGCCGAACGCGATGCTGCCGGTCGCCCAGCTCTACGCGCGGGACGTCCCGCTGCTGCCGTGCCCCGAGGACGCCGACGTGATGCAGGTGCTGTGGTGCCCGCTGGAACACGACCCTCAGTGGGCGCCGGCGCCGAAGGTGCTGTGGCGCTCCTCCGCGCTGGTCGGTGAGTTGCTGACCGAGCTGCCGCTACCTGCCGAGGTCGCCGAGCACGGCGGGTATCTGCCCGAGCCGTGCGTGTTGCACCCCGAGGTGGTGACGGAGTACCCGGCACCGCTGGAGCTGGAGGACGGCCTCGCGGAGCGCATCGAGGACTGGTGCGAGGATTGGTGCGAGCGGGAGTTGACCGGTACCGACCCGCTGTACCGCAACGCCGAGGAGTACCGGGCCTACTACCAGTTCGAGCTGGCGGTGGCCCCCGGGTGGAAGGTCGGCGGCTGGGCCCCGTGTGCCTCCATGGACCCGTACACGGCGTACTGCGAGGAGTGCCGGGCCGTCATGCGGCCGTTGCTGACCATCGACCCCGACGTCGTGGGCGGCGGCAGCTGGGCCCCGGTCGAGGACCGGCGCCTCGACTTCGACCTCGGGATAGCCATCGGGCGCAGCAACGTCCTGCAGCTCTACCGCTGCCCGGTCTCCCTGGAACACCCGTGCGTCGAGGTGGTGCAATGACTTCCGTCCCCCGGCCCGGGGCCGGGCGGCCGCGAGCCGGCCGGGGAACTCGGCGGGCGGTGTCCGGTGGGGTGTGGTGTCAGGTGGGGGCCGGTGTGGTGCGGAACTGGCGGGCGAGGTAGTCGAACCAGGTCCGGTGGAAGGTGGCGGCCAGTCGGGAGGCGGGGGCGATGAGGTCGAAGGCGTGGTAGGCGCCGGGGTAGAGGTGGAGCTCGACGGGGACGCCGTGGGCGCGCAGGCGGGTGGCGTAGCCGAGGTCCTCGTCCCGGAAGCAGTCGAGGTCGCCGACGGTGATGAAGGTGGGCGGCAGGGCTTTGAGGTCGGCGGCGCGGGCGGGGGCCGCGTACGGGCAGACGTCGTCGGTGCCGGCGCGTTCGCCCAGAATCGCCTGCCAGGCCAGGAGGTTGGTCGAGCGGTCCCAGATGCCGATGTCGGTGATCTCGTGGCTCGACGCGGTGCGGTTGCGGTCGTCGAGCATGGGATAGGTCAGTGACTGGAACAGGGGTGTCGCGCCGCCGCGGTCGCGGACCAGGAGGGCGGTGGCCGCCGCGATGCCTCCGCCGCCGCTCTGGCCGGCGATGCCGATGCGGGTGCCGTCCAGGCCCAGGGCGTCCGCCTCGCGGCCGAGCCACTGGTAGGCGGTGAAGCCGTCCTCGGCGGCGCCTGGGGCGGGTGTCTCCGGGGCGAGCCGGTAGTCGACGACAGCGACGGCGCAGCCGAGGCTCGCGCCCAGCCGGGTCAGCCACGGGTCGTCCTGGGCGGCGAAGCCGAGGACCTGTCCGCCGCCGTGGAACCAGAGCAGCACCGGCAGCGGTCCCGGCGCGGTTGTGGGCCGCAGCAGGCGGACCGGTACGTCGGGGCCGTCCGTTCGGCTCGCGAGGTGTTCCTCGATGGTGACCGACGGGTCGGCGGGAAGGCTGTCGGCGGCCGCTTCGGCCTGGGCACGGAAGGCGGCGCGCGTCGTGGCGAGGTCGGTCAGGTCGAACGCGCCGTTGGGGGTCATGGGGACCGCGTCGAGGGCCAGGCTCAGTTCCTGGTCCATCAGTCGGCGGGAATCGGGCATGGGTGTGCCTGCTCTCCGGGGAGACGGTTCGGATGGTTCAGAGGGGTCAGGGGGTCAGAGGGGTCAGACTGGTTCAGGCCGGTTCGGACGGTTCGGACCGGTTCAGGGGCGGAAGGCATCGATGACGACGATGCCGGTGGGCCCGTACGTCTCCAGGGACTCCAGGACCTCGCTCGCCTCGTGGAGGCCGACGGTGCGCGAGACGATGCGGCCGGGGCTGAGCCGGCCGGCGGCGATCATGTTCAGCATCGTGCCGAAGCGCTGGCCCTGCATGCCGAAGGCGCTCAGGAACTCCAGTTCCTTGACCATCATGACGTCGACCGGCAACGCAACGTCCCCCTGTTCCGCGGCGGTGGTGTGCCCGAGTTGGAGGTGGCGGCCGCGGGTGCGCAGGGAGAGCACGGAGTTGCGGCAGGCGGCGGCGATGCCGACGGCGTCGACCGACACGTGCGCGCCGCCGCCGGTAAGGGTCTTCACGGCCTCGGCGGGGTCGGTCGCGGCCGCGTTGACGGTGTGGACGGCGCCGAGCGCGCGGGCGGCGTCCAGTTTGTCCTGCGTGATGTCGATCGCGATGACGTTGGCGCCGGTCGCCGCGGCGATCTCCACCGTCGACAGGCCCATGCCGCCGCCGGCACCGTACACCGCGACCCATTCGCCGCCGCGGATCCGCGCCTGGTCGACGACCCCGTGGAAGGCCGTCATGTAGCGGCAGGCCAGCGCGGCGACGTCCACGAAACCGACGCCCTCGGGTACTTCGACCAGGTTGACGTCGGCGAAGCGGACCATGACGTACTCGGCGAAGGCGCCCCAGTAGGAGACCCCGGGCACGAGTGCGTCGACGTGGTCGCAGACGTGCTGGTTGCCGCTGCGGCACATCTCGCACGAGCCCTCGCCGGGGTTCATCGGGAAGATGACGCGGTCGCCCTCCTTCCACCCCCGAACCTCGCGGCCGACCTCCACGACGGTGCCGGCGAACTCGTGGCCGAGGACGAACGGGGCCTCGACCCGCGGTCCGCCCGTCCAGAACTGCCCGGCCCACAGGGCCCAGTCGGTCCGGCAGATCCCGTTCGCCCCGACGCGCACGATCGCGCCGTCCGGCGGGCAGACGGGGTCGGGCACGTCGCGGAGGACGAGCGGCTTGTGGAGTTCCTCGATGACTGCGGCGCGCATGGCGCGGCCTCCTCGTGCTGCGGAGAGAAGTTGCGGGAAGCGGGAGTGAGTTGGGGAAGCGGGGGCGAGTCGGGGGAATCGGGGAGCGATCGCCCGAACGTCACAAGTCCACCGGTTCAAGCGGTGGACCTGAAAGCTAGCCGTTTGCCCGAAATCATGTCAACCGCATAAAGTGGTGGACATGGAGAGCAGCGTGGAGGACATGGGCAGCAAGGACGGCGGCCGCGAGGGACGCCAGCGCGCCAAGACCGACTTCCGCTTCGACGACGCCCGGCTGTGCTTCGCCTTCGCCGGCACCCTGGCCGACCGCGGCACCGGCACGCCCTTCGAACGACTGGCCCGGCCCGAGGACTTGAGCCGCTGGGCCGTGCAGAGCGACTGCACGACAGCCGCGCCGACCTGCACCGAAGCCGACCTGGACCACGCCAGGCACCTGCGCGAGGCGATCCAGCGAACCGGCCGCGCCCTGGCGGACGCCGTCCCGCCCTCCCCCGCGGACATCGCGCTCGTCAACCGCGCCGCCGCCGAGCCGCCCCCGAGGCCCGAACTCGCCCCCGACGCTGCCACCGTGCGCCGACACGGCGACTCGATCGCGGCGGTGCTCTCGATGGTCGCCCGGGACCTGATCGCCCTCTGCGCCTCGGAGCACCGCACCCGCGTCCGTGTCTGCGGCAACCCCGACTGCGGCGCCCTCTTCGTCGACACCTCCCGCGCGGGCGCCCGCCGCTGGTGCTCGATGAAGACCTGCGGCGCCCTCGTCAAGAAGCGCGCCTACCGGGCGAGACTGCACACGCCCGCCGACGACGCCTGACCGGGGCTCCCCGGCCGCCGCCGTGCTCCGGAGCTGCCCGGCGGCGGCGCCGAGGTGTACCGGCCCGCCGCCCATCTCGCGTACACCGCGGGCACGGGCTACCAGCGGCGCCGGCTGCGGGCGTTCGCGATTGACGGCGTCCACGACGCCAGACGGCCCTGCCGCTCCTTCGCAGGAGTGGCAGGGCCGTCTGGCATCATCGGCGAAGCTACGAAATCGTCGGGATGTAGTCGTGGCAATAGTCCATGACGCCCAGCGGATTGATCTTCCAGTACGAGTTCCACAGGGCGGTGCCGGTCCTGGGCCCGACAATGCCGTCGATGTCAAGGCCGTTGCCGTACGCGCGCTGGAAGTCCTCGACCGTACTCTTCGTGTCCGGCCCGAAGTCACCGTCCACAGCGATCTTGTGGCCGAGGCCGACACCGTTCAGGAAGGCCTGAACACACGAAACCGCAGGTCCGTGCGACCCCTTCTGCACGTAAGGGGCGCTGGTGGAGGCCTCGGCCGTTCCGCTGAGGCCGATGACCACGGACAGCGACAACGTCACGCCCGCAGCGATCCGTGCTATTGCGCGTGCTCTCATACAACTTCATCCATTTCTGGGGCCATCCCCCGGTGGCTGTGGCGATGACGGGCATTCAGTCATCACCGCCAGGGATCGTACATGAGATGATCAAGAAAAGAATCTGGTCTCATGGGCAGAACGCCTGGGCCCCGTCAAGAAGCCTGCACACCGGCAGGCATAGAGGTGGTCACTGGTCTCCTCCGGGAAGTGGGCCGTCCCGGCCTGGGCGGGCCGGGACGGCGGGGGCGTGCGCTGCGGGGTCAGCCGGTGACGGTCTCGGCGTGCCGGTGGAGGGCGTCCAGGAGCGCGGTCTGATGGTTGGTCGGCTTCCCGTCGGTGCGGGCCGGAGGGCCAGGTCGCCGGGCCGTCGGAGCCGGTCGGCCGGTCGGTGCGGCGGATCGTGTCGGGGCGGTGGAGGTACCAGCCCCAGTCATCGACACCGGGGCGGCGGACCGGGACCGCCCAGGGCGTGAGGGCCCCACGACGCAAGTGTCCGCCCAACGTCCGGCCAACGTCATGGTGGCGGGTTGCCGCCGGCACAAGGATGGTGCCGAGCCGGCCCGTCCGCCGGTCGCCACAACGGTCCGACACGAGGAGAGAAGCAGATGGCTCGTCGCAAGATCACACGAATCGGTGCCGTGGCGCTGGCGGCCGCGACCCTCATCGGCGGCAGCGTCCTGGCGGCCTCGCCGGCCAGCGCGATCGGGAGCGTGCAGTGCCCGGGCGGCGGCGCGGAGGCGTACGGCATCGAGCTCTGGATACACGACAACAGCGGCTACTGGCAGCTCTGCTACGCGGGGAGCGTCGGCACGACGTACCCCGGGGTCGCCGGTGTGTACTCGGTGACCTCGCAGTGGAACAACGGCGTCATCACGGCGAACGGCCACGACTACAACCTCTACGCGGGCGGCAGCCTGAGCCTCAACAACGCCTACGTCTCCCGGGTCTCGATCGTCTGACATCCGGTCGGGTGGCGGGCATCCCAGGACGCCCCCCCCCCCGCCCCGGGGGGCGGGCTCCCCCACCCCGCCCCCCCGGCCGCCCGCGGGCGCCGGGTGGGGGGCGGGGGGCCGCCCAACCCCGGGGCCGGCGGGGGCTCGGGCGGCCGTGGCGGCGCGACCGGCCCGCCCTGTCCCTACCCGTCACACCCCCACCGGTGTAGGGCAAGGAGGTGCCGGCACGGATGCCGTTCAGGAGAGGCTGCCGTATCCGCTGAAGTCAGCAAGACCGTTATACGGAAGGCGCGATGGCGTGCGAGGCGAGCAGGGCTCGCAGGGGTGTGGTGTCGGGCGTGTCGGCGGTGGCGGCGTCGAGGGCGTCGTCCATGCCCTCCTCCCACGCCTCGGGCAGCGTGAGCCCGGGCCGTCCTGCCCACGCGATGTCCGCCGTGGCCTGCCCGGCGGCGACCAGACGGAGGTGGACCAGGCCCGCGAGGGCGTCGAAGACCCTGGGCCGGACGAAGTTGCGGGCCGACCGCCCGGTCAGCCGCGCCGCCTGGGGCGGCTTCGGCATCCGGTCGGCCACCTCCGGCCACAGCAGACCGCGGTCGAAGGCGTCGAGTACCTCCTCCAGCCCGGGCAGTTCTCCGTCCGGCTCCGAGGAGCGCAGCGTCCTGGCCACCGCGAGGCGCAGGGGGCGGGACCAGCCTTCGGCGTCGGCGACCGCTCGGGCCAGGACCAGTTCGTCCCAGCTCATCCGCCGCATCGTCGAGGCCTGCGGTGGCAGGGCGCGCGCCTCCAGCATTGCGAACAGCTGGTCCGGCTCGCGTAGCAGGCTCAGCGCGTCCGGCCCGTCCGGGCGGTCGCTGCCACCGGGTGGCAGCGCCTCGATCAGGGCGATCCGCTCCGCGGTCGGCGGGTGGGAGTCGTACGGGTGCGGGCGCGGTGGGCGGTTTCCCGCGGCGAGCGCGGCGAGTTGCTCCGCCGTCCGGGCGGCGAGCAGCCGGCGGAAGCCGCCGCCCACCTCGCCCGCCGGCGGCAGCGCTGCCAGCGGCTCACCCAGGGCGGCGTACGTCGCCAGGTAGTGGCGGTGGGAGGCTTCGAGCACCAGGGTGGCGCGCAGCGCGGCGGCGGTCGCCTCGCGGCCGGCGTGCCGGGCGGCCACCTGGTCGGCCACGAGCTCCTGCTGACGGGCGGCCGACTGCGAAGCCCGTAGGAACATCCGGGCGTACGCCGCGTAGAGGCGGCCCACCGGGTGATGCAGCCAGGTGCCGCCGGTCTCGAACGCCCGGACGGTGTGCACGACCGCCGCCCGGCCGCGCATCGTGAGGCCGCCGAGCCGGGTGTCCCCGTGGCCGAAGTGGCCGAACTCGTGCGCGAGGACGGCGCGCAGCTGCGGGACGCTCAGCCCGGCCAGCAGCGGCAGCCCCAGGGACATCCGGCGCCGTCCGGGCAGCAACCCCAGCAGGTGGCTCCGTTCGGCGACGCTCGCGTTGACCTCTTCGACCAGGAACAGCTCCTCCGGCGTACGTTCCCCCGCTGCCCGGGCGGCGGCGCGGACTTCCTCCCACAGCTCCGGCTGCTCCTGCGGGGTGAGCGCCACTGCCTCCGGCACCGGGCCGAGCCGTCCGGCGCGCAGCGAGGTGACCATGCCCTGGACGATCGCCACCGCCAGGAACAGGGTGACGGCCAGCACGGTTCCCTCGAACCAGGCCGCCCGTTCGGTGAGCAGCCGCGTCACCAGCAGCCAGTCGAGTACGGCCATCGCTGCCAGCAGGCCCGCACCCATCAGGTGGAAGCCGGCCAGCAGCGCCACCGCCCGCAGGGCACGCAGTCGGAACGTCATCGGAGAACCCCCGCACAGCTCGGCCGGCCCGCACGGGCCGACGATGATCGCGCGGAGCCTACCGCCCAGCTCAGAGGCCCTCCCCAGCAACCCCTCCCCCACCTCGCGGCAGGCCGCTGCGATCCGCGCCGGCTCCAGCCCTGGCGGGGCACGGCATCAAGAAGGAGCCAGGGGCCGGGACCTCGGCGCTCACCGAAACTCCCCACGCGGTTGACCACCGGAGCGCGTGGGAAGCGCGAGTAGTCCTGGCCGTTTTCCGGGCTCTGACCGCGCTTGCGTGAACGGGGCTCCCCATCAGAGCAGGGCGGAGTGCTCACATGGCACTCTGTCCGGATGGCAGAGGTAGACCCACACAGCACGGCGGCGGGCTGGATCTGGAACGTCAACCTTCAGGCGTTCATGGAACTCGTGGCCCGGTACGTCGACTACGGCTTCGATGACACCGATTGGCAAGCCGTTGGCGCCGGCCTGGAGGCAACCGATGACGAGCACCTGGACCGCTGGTTCAGCTATCCACTCGTTGGAGCACGTCACAGCGTTGAAGTGCACCTTGCCAACGCCATCGGAGGTGACGAGGTCTCCGTCCGCTTTGTCGGTCCTGCAGACCCCGAACTTGCTCTGAGAATAGACACATTGCTGGATGCCTACGCTTCTGCTCCAATCCGTCGCCGCACGTGATCCTGCCCTACGGCCGGGTGAGGATCCGGGTTCGTAGGAGGCAGAAGGAGGCCCGGCCAACATGGCTCTTTTGAGGATTTTGATCCGATTTACGTTGCCTTCGACCTTGCCGGATCTCCATTCGAGGGTGAGACCGGCGGTGACGGCGTCAAGGTCCTGGCGGAGGAAGCCCGCGAACGAGCGCATCAGTGCGGGGGCGTCCTGTTCGGCCTCGCGGATCCAGTCGTGCAGGAGGGCGCCGAGCCGGTTGCCCATGAGGTCGTGGAAGCATCGGGCCAGGTCGTAGACCTGGGCGATGTCCGGGCAGGCGATCCGGACGTCCAGCAGTTTGTCCTGTTCATCATCGGCGAGCGTGCCGGTCGGTCGCAAAATCCAGGAGGTGATCCGGCGGGGGCTGGGGATGTCGGCGCGGACCGGTTCGGCGGTTCCCTCGCGCAGGGATGCGACGTGGCGGCAGAGGGCACGGGCGAGAAGGCGGGATCGTCGCCCAGGCCGGTGCGGTTGGCGGGGATGTCCAGGGTGCCACCGGCCTCCAGGTAGGCGAGCAGACGCCGGTAAGAGCGGTTCCGGTCCGGCTCTAGCCTCGGGACCCCGCGCCCGAGCGCTCATGCCCGGATCGGAGAAGCCCGCGGTCCGGTACGAGCCCGAGCACCTGCTCGACGTCGGCCGCATCCACGCCGCCCTCGTCACCGACGCCCGCACCCGCGGCGAGGCCTGCGGCCACTCGGCCTCGCCCCCTACCCGAAGCTGCCCGCCGCCCGCCGAGACGATGAAGGCCACCCTCGTTCGCCCAAGGCGGGTCTCCGCAGGTCCTGGCACGTTGGCTAGCAGACAAGAGGGCGTGGCGTCCGACGCTGGCCAGACGCTCACCACCACGGCCCCGCAGGGTCCGAACCCCTGCTGTCGGGACCGCCAACCCAAGACCCGCGCTACTCGTCCGGCGGGACCAGGCCCCGCCGGGCACATTCACCCGCGCGCTCTGTATCTCGGCTGCATCCAATTTCCAGGGAATGAAGTTCTGTCACACAAACAGTCACGGAGCAAACCAGGCCCGGTAAATTAAAAATTGCACTCCAATATCACATGCCATTTTAGCACCACCCAGCGGCGGCTCCCAAAAAAATCGACCACCAATGACCCCGTTTCGCGTGACACTGACCAAACTGTGCGTAGGCTTCTCTCCGTACGCAAAAAGTCGCCCAACACTGTGCGGCTTAATTGGCATTGCAGAAGGGGTGAGAGATGAGGATCGAATCGGGTCGGCGAATCGCCACAGTACTCGGAGGTCTGGCCGTGGTCGTAGGGGTAGCGGTGGCGCAGGCTCCGACGGCCAGCGCCTGGGACAGCAACACCCACCTCAACAAATGCGGAATCTTCTTCAACCAGAACTGCGGCCATGGCGGCGTCGGGGACAACAACCGAAGGGTTTTCGCCTACGATCAGCGTGCCGATGACAACGGGTTCCGCACGGAGTACCGGATGACCAATGGTGACAGCGGCGCCATCAAGGACCCTGACGGAGACGGCGGCGGCTCCGGCCAGATTTGGACGCCTGCGCCCGTCAAGTCCTACAGGGTGTGTTCCGAGCAGGGCAATGACTACAGGTTTTGGCCCTGCAGCGAGTGGATTAACGTCCTCTAGGTCATCTACCCTGCGTCAATCGGCACCGCTGCCCCGTGAAGCCGGGCAGCGGTGCCGCTGTCGGTTCGGCCGTTCACCAGGACACCGCCAAGACATCACACC
The DNA here is from genome assembly GCF_042731675.1 of Kitasatospora sp. NPDC059827. Lineage (NCBI taxonomy): Bacteria > Bacillati > Actinomycetota > Actinomycetes > Kitasatosporales > Streptomycetaceae > Kitasatospora > Kitasatospora sp. NPDC059827. The sequence goes on from NZ_JBHWIV010000035.1 coordinate 71,333, forward strand.
GCCGGCGACTTCGGTATCGCCCCGCTCCCGGTGGCGGCGCGTCAGGACCGGGAGCGCCGCACCACCGGCCGGGCGGGCCGCTCCGGCCCGGTGCCACACAACGCGAAGGCGAAGGTGTGGGTGCGCCCAAGCCAGCCCACCACCTAGCGCAGTATGACGGTATGGAGGGACGGGGCGTTGGTGCCGGCGGAGCCGCAGTGGGCGGTGTCGGACCTCTGGCGGGCCTCGTAGGCGGCCTCGCAGGCCCAAGCGGCGACGTCGCGGCGGTGCGCGTTCGTCGTCCCGGGCCCGGCGAAGGGTCTACTGGAGGTTCTCCCGGGTCATCCCGGCCGCCCGGCGCCGGACCCGGATGCACAGGTCGCCGAGCAGCGCGCCCTCCTCGCCCTCGTCGTGGTCGTGGTCGGTGCGGGCGAGGGCGGCGTACGGGGTCGCGCCCCCGCCTCGGCGTGGACGACGGGCTCCGGCACGCCACCACCGGGGCAGACGCCGAATCAGCTCGGCCGAGCACGGCCTGCACGGGGTGCCGAACATGCCGCCCGTCCGGGGCGGCGGGCATTGCCTTCAAGCCGACACTTGCCGGTACCGGGCTGGGGCACGCGGGCCGACCGTTACAGCGTGGCCCGGCCCGGGGGTGGGACGGAGCGGGGTCAGGAGATGGTGAACACCTTCTTGTCGCTGGCTTTCCAGGTGCCGATGCGGCCGTTCTGCCCGGTGTTGGCGCGCAGTTCGAGCTTCTCACCGCAGGGGAGCCGGCCGGAGACCTTGATGTTCTGCCAGTTGCTCGCGTAGAAGTTGCGGCCGGTGCAGTCGGCTTCCTCCTTGGACTTGGACCAGCTCTGGTGCTCGCCGCCGTGGTCCGGAACGCCTGAGGGTTGCAGGTCGTCTGGGCGCCGCCGTCGAAGGCGAAGGATCCGGCGCCGTCCCAGGGGAGCGTTCCCGACACGGACCCGGTGGACTCGGACCGGGTGACATGGAAGAAGACCTTCTCGGCCCCCTTCTCCACCGGGGGAGCCGCCTGGGCACCCAGGCGAACTCCTGGCGATGTTGACGATCGCGGACGGGCCGCCCGCCCCCTCCCCCACGGCCGGGAACCGGGTCTGGCAGCAACGAGGCGGACATCATGATGAACGCGACGGAGCCGAACGGGTCACGCCCCGGACGGGCCGCTTTGAGGCCAGGAAGGCCGCTCCGCCCGGCCGGGTACCGTTGCACGTCCGAACCGGGGATGCCGGCATCGGGAGCCGCGTCCGGGACGGCCTTCGCCGGGCGCTCGCCGCCGCGGCTCCGCGGGGCCCGGGGCCCTGCCGGGCGTGTCTTCGGCGTGCGTCAGGCCCGTGGGGAGGGTGGGCCCGGTTCGTCCTCGCCGAACAGGTCGCGCAGGAAGCGCTCGGGCCGGTTCACGAAGGCGCGGGTCAGTGTGACGGGTTCGGCTTGGTCGTATCCCACCTGCTCGATGGTGCCGTCGGCTTCGAGTTGCAGGATCCGGGCACCGGGGAGGGCGAGCAGGATCGGCGAGTGCGTCGCGATCACGAACTGGCTTCCCTGGGTGATGAGTTCGCGCATTCTGACCATCAGGGCCAGGCAGCCCTGCACGGAGAGCGCCGCCTCCGGCTCGTCGAGGACGTAGAGGCCGTTCGGCCCGAAGCGGTGGAGCGCGAGGTCCAGGAACGACTGGCCGTGGGAGCGTTCGTGCGGGGAGCGGCCGCCGTAGGCGGGCAGCAGCGGGGTCGGGCCTTCGCGGTCCAGGCGTTCGATCTCGGTGGCGACGTTGTAGAAGCTCTCCGCGCGCAGGAAGTATCCGGTGCGCGGGCGCCGGTTCCAGCGCAGCACCAGGTGCTCCCCCAGGACGGACTCGCTGGAGCGGGTAGCGAAGCGGAAGGACTTCGACCCGCCCTCGGCGTTGAACCCGGCGGCCGTGGCGATCGCCTCGATCAGGGTGGACTTGCCCGAGCCGTTGTCGCCGACCAGGAACGTCGCCCCGGGCGCGAACTCGATCCGCCCCGACTCGGCGAGGCGGGCGACCACGGGCAGGTCGAACGGGTAGCCGCCGGCCTCGGGGCCCGGTTCGACCTGGACGTGACGCAGGAACCCCGGGGCGAAGACACTCATCAAACGATCGTAGGCCGGGGCACCGACACCCGCCGCCGGGCGGCGGGGTCGGCCCTCGTCACCCGGTGCGACGGGAGACGAGGGGCCGGGCCGCATGTGCCCCGGCTACGTCGCCGGCTCGGCCGTCGCCTTCGCCGTTGCCGCACGCCAGGTGGCGATGGTGGCGGACGCCTTGGTCTCGAAGTCGGGGTCGCGCCAGGCGCCCGGCATGCCGATCACCGCCGGCAGCTTGAAGTCGCCGTGCTCCCGGTGGGTGACCCGCACGACGTCCCCGGAGTCGGGGCGGTTGCGGTTCTTCCCGACTGCGACGTTGGTGATGTCCGCCCAGGCGAACCGCTTGCGGGAGCCCAGGGCCCCGGTCCACCAGATCTCGCGCTCGTCGAAGCTCACGCTGCTGAACGCGCCCCTCACCTGGAGGAGTCCGCTGATGATCAGGAGGACGCCGAAAGCCATGACGGCGGCGGTCCGGACGTTCATCGGGAAGAGCGAACCGCGGTGGAGAAGGTAGGCACCACCGGCCAGGAAGAGTGTCGAGAAGATCCACTGACGGCGTATCTGTGCCGGGTGGAGACGGTAGGTCACGTGTTTCACCAGCGGATCTTGGCAGGTCGGACGCATCTGAGGAAGCGTCACCGTCGCCCCCTCCCGGAACCGGGTGCGCGGACGGAAGGCGATGCAGGACCATCGTTCAGCTGTCACGGCTGCGCAGCGTGAGGTAGCCGGTCAGCAGGGCTGCCGTCGTCCAGGCCGCGAGGACCAGCAGGCCCGTTCCGGGGTTGAGGCCCGGAACGGCCTTCATGACCTCGGCGCCGGCGTGGTCGGGCAGGTAGCGGGCGAGGGTGCGCAGCGCCGGGATGGCGTTGGCCACCGGTGTGAGCACGAAGACGAGGGCGAACAGCAGCGGGAGGGAGAGCGCCGTGCTGCGCAGCGTCGTCGCGATGCCCAGCGAGAACAGGCACATGAGGGTCAGGTAGAGGCAGGCCCCGAGGACGGCGCGCAGTGCTCCGGGGTGGCTCAGCTCGACGCCGTGCGGGCCCAGGGCCGTCTGGGAGGCGAGGAAGGCAAGGAATGTGGTCGGTACGGCCACGAGCAGGGCCACCGTGGTGGCGGCGGTGATCTTGGCGAGGTAGAAGAGGCCGCGGCTGGGTACCGCGGCGAGCGAGGTACGGATCATGCCGCTGCCGTACTCGGTGCAGACCAGCAGGACGGCGAAGGCGATCAGGGCCAGCTGGCCGAGCTGGATGCCGACGAAGCCGGCGTCCACCGGATCGAAGTCGGGGCGCAGCAGGGGGCTGTGCCGGTCGATCGCGGAGCGGGCCGAGGCGCCGTTCACCACGCCGGTCCCGACGCTGACGACCAGGGCGAGGGCGAGCGGGACGAGCGTGGACCGGACCGTCCCGATCTTGGTCAGTTCGGCCCGGAGCACGGCCGTCGGTGCGTTAGAGGACATGGCGGTCCGTCCCCGTGAGGGCCTCGGCCCGGTACTGGGCGGCGGTGCCGGTGAGGCGGAGGAAGGCGTCCTCCAGGGAGGCGGTGCGGGTGGTCAGTTCCCCCGGGACGAGTCCGGCCTCGGCGGCGATCCGGCCCACCTGCTGCGTTCCGGCGTCGTCGACGACCACGGCGCCGCGTTCCTCCTGGTGTGCCGTCAGCCCGGCGCGGGTCAGGGCGCCCAGCAGCCGGTCGGGCTGCGAGGTGCGGACCAGGACCTGGGGGCGGCAGTTGTCGGCGATGAAGTCGTCCGTGCCGGTGTCGGCGAGCAGCCTGCCGCGTCCGATCACCACCAGGTGCTCGGCGGTGATCGCCATCTCGCTCATCAGGTGGCTGGCGACCAGGATCGTCCGGCCCTCGGCGGCCAGGCCCCGCAGCAGCGTGCGGATCCAGCGCACGCCCTGCGGGTCGAGGCCGTTGACCGGTTCGTCCAGCAGCAGCGTCTGCGGGTCGCCGAGCAGTGCGGCGGCGATGCCGAGCCGCTGGCCCATGCCGAGTGAGAAGCCGCCGGCCCGGCGGGAGGAGACGGACTCCAGGCCCACCAGGGCGAGTACCTCGCGGACCCGGGCCGGGCCGATGCGGTTGGTGCGGGCGAGCCACAGCAGGTGGTGGTAGGCGGTGCGGCTGTTCTGCACCGCCTTGGCCTCCAGCAGCGCGCCGATGTACCGCAGGGGTTCGCGCAGTTCGTGGTAGGCCTTGCCCTCGTAGTGGACGTGGCCCTGGTCGGGGCGCTCCAGGCCGAGCATCAGCCGCAGGGTGGTGGACTTGCCCGCCCCGTTCGGGCCCAGGAAGCCCGTCACCCGGCCCGGCCGGACCGTGAAGGTGAGGCCGTCGACGACGACGGTGTCGCGATGGCGCTTGGTCAGTTGCCGTAGTTCGATCACGGCATCAGGCTGCCGTGGAGCAGCGCCGTGGCACATCGGCCGGCGATCCGACCTGTGGCCTGCGCCGTGCGGTGGAGGCGGGGCGGCTCCACCGGCGCCGTCTCCTACCGTGGTTGGTCATTCCCCGGGCTGAGGTGTGCGCGTGGTCGGGTGGATACGGTGGGGCGCATGGCCCCACTCCCGCCGACCTGGCCGACGCTGTACCGCGAGGGTGTCGTCCGGCCGCTGCGCCGGGGCGAGTGGGTGGCGGTCGACGGCGTGACGGCGGTGGTGCTGACCGCGCTGTTCCTGGCGTTGCCGGGTCCGGCGTGGAGCTCCTACGGCGGGTGGTCGGCCCGGATCGCCCTCGCGGCCGCGATGGGGCTGCCGTTGGCCCTGCGCCGGGCCCGTCCGGCCGCGGTCTGTGCGGTGGTCGCGGTGGCCTCGGTGGTGGCGTCGGTGGCCGGCGCCGTCCGGGAGCCGTTCCTCGCGGTGGCCTTCGCGCTCTACCAGGTGGCCGTCACGGCCCCGGCCCGGCGGGTGCCCACCGCGGTGATCGGGGTGGTGAGCGCCGGTGTGTCGGTGCTGCTCGTGGTCTCGGGCTCCCCGGCCGGCGGCGGGCAGGACCTCGTGCTCCACGTGGCCGGCCTGGCGCTGGCCGGGATGGCCTGGGTGCTCGGCCGGGCGGTCCGCGAGCGTCGTGCGCACGCCGCCCGTTCGGCCCGGCGGGTCGCGGTGGAGGCCGTCACCGAGGAACGGCTGCGGATCGCCCGGGAGTTGCACGACATCGTGGCGCACCACGTCGGGGTGATCGCGGTGAAGGCCGGGGTGGCCAATCACCTGCTGGCCGCCCACCCGGAGGGGGCCGGCGAGGCCCTGCGGGTGATCGAGACGGCCAGCCGCTCGGCGCTGAGCGAGATGCGGCAGATGCTCAGTGTGCTGCGGGCCGGCGGGTCCGAGCCGGAGGCCGACGGAGCGGACGGGCTTCGGCCGGCGCCCGGGCTCGCGGCGCTGCCCGGGCTGGTGGCCGGTGCCACCGCGGCCGGGCTCACCGCCGAGCTGCGCACCGAGGGCACCGCCGACCTGCCGCAGGGGGTGCAGAGTTCGGCGTACCGGGTGGTGCAGGAGGCCCTGACCAACGTGCTCAAGCATGCCGGGCCGACCCGTTGCCGGGTCGAACTGGTCGCCGATGGGCGGGAGTTGCGGATCGAGGTGACCGACGAGGGTGGTGCGGGAGGCCGCGGCGTCCGCCGACCGGGCCGGTACGGTGGGTATCCGGCCTGGCACGGGCCCGCCAGGGCGGACGGGCACGCCGGGGCGGCCGGGCACGGGAGTGGTCACGGCCATGGCCTGATCGGCATGCGGGAGCGGGTGGAGTTGTTCGGCGGACGCTTCCGGGCCGGGCCGCTGTCCGGGGGCGGCTTCGCCGTTCGGGCCGAACTGCCGTACCGGGCGGTGGCGTCGGCGAGGGAGGATCCTTGATCAGGACCGGTGTGATGAACCGCGCCCGGGGCCTGGGTGCCGGACCGGCCGGGTGGGCGCCCCGGCCCCGGGGCGGAACGACGAACGTGTGGTGGAGGACCGTGTGACCGAGCCCGTCCGTGTCCTGGTGGTGGACGACCAGGCGCTGCTTCGCGGCAGCTTCCGGATGCTGATCGACGCCGAACCCGGTCTGGTCGTGGTCGGTGAGGCGGCCGATGGCGCCGCCGCGATCGAGGCGGTGGCCGAGCAGAAGCCCGATGTGGTGCTGATGGACGTGCGGATGCCCGGCACGGACGGCATCGAGGCCACCCGGACGATCTGTGGGCGGAGCCCGGACGTGCGGGTCCTGACGCTCACCATGTTCGACCTGGACGCGCACGTCTTCGCGGCGCTGCGGGCCGGAGCCGCCGGGTTCCTGCTCAAGGACATCCCGCCCGCCGAACTGCTGCACGCGATCCGGGTGGTGGCGGCAGGGGAGAGCCTGCTCTCGCCGAGCGTCACCCGGCGGTTGATCTCGGAGTTCTGCCGTCGTCCGGCCGCCGAACCGGCCGGTCCGCCGCCCGTGCTGGACGGTCTGACCGGCCGGGAGCGGCAGGTGCTCCAACTGGTGGGCGTCGGGCGGTCCAACGCGGAGATCGCGCAGGAACTGCGCGTCTCCGCGGCGACGGTGAAGACCCACCTGAGCCATCTGCTGGACAAGCTCGGCGCCCGGGACCGGGTCCAGCTGGTGATCGTCGGGTACGAGAGCGGTCTGCTCACACCGCGCCACCGGGTCTGACTGGTCGGCGGGGGCCACCGGGGCGTCCCGCGCGTACGGGCGGCGGCCTACGCGGCCGTGCTCCCGGCTACGGCTTCGCCTTGCCGGCGACGAACTCGTCCCAGGTGGCGACGGTGTCGGCCGGGGGCGCCGTGATGGCCGGGACGGCGCCGAAGTCGGAGTACTCCTCGACGACCTCGCTCCGGCCCTTGCTGCCGGTGGTGACCTGCTGCGCCTTCAGCACCAGGTCATCCTTGCCGACCCACATGTCGAGGACCGCCGAGGTCTCGCCCCGCCGCTTGGCCAGCTGGACGTAGTAGTCGCGCACCTCGTCCTTGATGGCGGGCCCGCTGTAGTGGGCCAGCTCGTCGAAGAGGACCGTGCCGCGGTAGTGATCGGCCGGCCGGCCGCCCACCTGCTCCTCGCCGACCCAGGAGGTGGACCCGGTCGTGGCGAGCGAGCCCGCGATCTCGTTGACGAATCCCGCCGCCCGTGCGTTGCCGGGGCTGCCGGCCGTCTTCTGGTCCATGCGGTACCAGCTCTTGCCCGGGACGTGGTCCGACTTCATGTAGATGCCGTCGCCGGTGGCGATGATGTGGTTGAAGCCGCTGGGGTTGTCCTCGGACTTCTCCCCCCAGGACTTGATGGCCGAGGCGTACGGCTGCTGCTGGAAGAACATCTCGGACCTGTCGGATCCGCCCCCGCCCGTCTGGACCGTCTTGTAGGAGGCCTGTTCCGCGGTCTTCCTGGCCGCGGCGATCAGCACGGTCCGGGCGTCGGTCCGGGCGTCGGCCCGCTTCGTCGCCGCCTCGTTCCCGCTCCGGGCCGCATCGCCGCCGTGGGGCTCCCCGCCGCCGTGCGACTCCCCGCCGCAGCCTGCCAGGGCCAGCGTGAGCGCCGCCCCCGCGGCCGCCGCCACGACGCCCCTCCTCATCACCCGCACGGCTCTGATTCCTCCTCGGTCGTTTCGACATGCATGATCATGGTTGTTGCCCGGGCCGGGCCGGGCCGCCGACGATCTCGAGCGTCCGCCTCCCGAAGCACCGCCCGCCCGCGCCGGGCGGGCCGCTCCACCCGCGAAACGGCGGGCGACCCCGGGTTAAGGTCAGTTTGACGATAACATCCTTCGTCCCCGGACCGATAACCGCTGCCCCGGCGGCCCCGGCGCGGGCCAGCACCTCCCCCACCCCGAACTGCCCGCCGGGCGCCGAGGCGTACCGGCCCGCCAGGCCGGGCCGCGGCGGGCAGGCCTGACGGCCGAGCAGGCCGGCGGCCGGGGAAGCAGCGGCGGGGCGGTCGCAGCCGCTGAACGGCACTGGGCGGCGGCACCGCGTCGGGTGAGCCCTCTTGAAGGCCCCGGGTACCTGTCCCCTACGGTGTCCGTGATCACCGTGGTCGAACAGTCGGCGCGGTGCGTCAGACCGGGGGATCGATCATGTACTTCAGCCTGCTCGGCCCGCTTCTCGTCCGTATCGGTGACCAGGAGCGGGCGGTCGGCGGCGCCAAGGTCCGCACGCTGCTCGCGGTGCTCCTGCTGGAGCCCGAGCGGCCCGTGCCGTTGGACCGGCTCAGGACCGCCCTGTGGGGCGACAATCCGCCGGCCTCCGCGAGTGCCTCGCTGCACAACATGCTGGCCCGTCTGCGCGCGCAGCTGGGCGACGAGCGTGGCGAACGCCTGCGTTCCACCCCGCTCGGCTACGTCCTGGAGGTCGCCGGGGGCGAGGTGGACGCCCGGGTCTTCGACCTCGGTGTCCGGCGGGCCCGCGAGGCGCTGTTGCGGGAGGACTGGGACGCCGTACGGGAGGAGTCGGCGGCGGCCCTCGCCCTGTGGCGCGGCGTCCCGCTGGGCGAGTTCCCGGACCTTCCCGAGGCGCAGGTTCCGCGTCGCCAGTGGCAGGAGGCCCGGCTGGAGGCCCTGGAGTGGCGCATCGAGTTGTAGTCCGCCCGGCCGTCGCCGTCGATGTCCGCGAAGCGCACCCGGCTGAGGTCGGTGGTCACGCCGGTGGCGACGGTGCCCATGTCCTGCCAGCCGCCGCCGGTGTCGCCGCCGCGGTTGAGGTAGACGTGCACCGAGCCGTCCGGGTTGACGGCGATGTAGTCGGGCAGCCCGTCGCCGTCGAAGTCGGCGAAGCGCACGCGGTTGGGGTCGGCGGTGATGCCGGCGGCGACCTGGACGGGCGAACCCCAGTCGCCGCGGCCGTCGCCGCCGTTGTTCTGCCAGACCGTGACGGCGCCGGTGGCGCCGATGGTGATGTAGTCGTCCTTGCCCCGGCCCCAGAAGTCCGCCCACTTCACGCGGCCGTTGCCGGCCTCGGTGCCCTTGTGGTGGTCCCAGTGCGTCCTGACCATGCGCCACTGGGCGTCATCGCCCTGGAAGCCGGTCCTGCAGACGGGGGCGCCCTGGGCGACCTTCAGGTAGCAGCCCTTGGGGCTGGCGACGCTCGTCCAGCGGCCGTCCACCCCCAGCTCCATCCAGGCGAGCCCGTAGTCGTGGCTGCCGCAGCCCACGGTCAGGACGTTGGAGCCGTCCGTCGCCAGGCAGGAACCGCCGTAGTACATGGAGCCGTCGACGATCTGGTTCTGGTACCCGGTGACGAAGTACTGGTTGTCGTTGCTGCCGCAGGGCTGGAGTGCGACGGGCCACGCACCGATGTCGGTGGTCCCCACCAGGCACAGCCCCGTCGCCTTGTTCTGGATCTGGAACGCCAAGGGATGCACGTCGGCCGACGCCTGGCCAGCGGAGAACGACAGGCCGGCCACCAGCATGGCGACGACGGTCAGGCCGGCTCTGATCCGGCGGAATCGGGGAACTCTGATCTTCACGCGTCCTGCCTCTGGCGTTGGGTGCGCGCGACCGGCCCGGCTTCGCCGCCGGGCCGGTCGCGCGGTGACGCCACGAGGCTGGCAGGGTGCTCCAACAGCGGCCCAACAATCAACCAACCGCGCACCGTTGCGGGACGGACCACCTCCGTACCCGACAGCTCCGACTTATCGGCGGGCCGGGCGGCCTTTCGCGAGGCGGACATGACAGCTAGCGTACGTACGAGCTGCTCGGTCCATGACGGTCCGTCACCGGATTCCGCCGTGGACCCGCGCGGTACGGACGGGACACCGCGCCCGCCCGCATGTTGAAGACGTCCGTCGCACACCCTGGAGAGCCCGTGGATCCCCGCCCCGCTTCCCGCCGGCAGCGCCTGCGCGTTCCCGGCGCCGCCTGCGCCGCGCTGCTGTGTTCCGTCGCCCTCGGCGCCGCGACACCGGCGCAGGCCTTCAGCGGGGGCAACCACGAGAGGATCACCCGGGCCGCCCTGGGGGCCGCGGGCTGGCACCCGGCCTCGCTGACGGCGATGGCGGACGGGAACTCGGGCGCCATCGTCGCCAACGACCACGGCGAGTACTTCGGCATCGGCAAGCTGCACTGCGACAACGCCGACTACCTCGACCCCCGGTACGACAGCCGCTACCCCCGCACCCGCGGGCAGGCCGACGCCGAGATCATCGACTGCATCGACAGTTCCGTCCACAACTTCAAGCGGGCCGTCGCCGCCGCGGACCGGCTGGTCGACGCGAACGGCCACGTCGTCGCCGCCCAGACCTCCATCTCCCCGGCCTGCGACTGGAACGACCGGCCGGGACGGGCGAAGTGCGAGGTACTGGAGGACCTGGGCCGCGGCTGGCACCAGATCGAGGACTTCTACGCCCACAGCAACTGGGTCGACCAGGCCGGCCCGGGAGCCGTCGGCGTCAAGAACCCCCCGGGCCTGGGCAGGACCGACCTGCCCGCGTTCTTCTCCATCGCCCGCTACAGCTCCATGAGCAGGCCCGACTGGGCCAAGGACGCCACCGCCCACATCCCGCACGACCTGGCGACCGGCTGCTACCCGGACCGCGACCACACCGGAACGGTGTCCGACTGCGCGAACCGCGTCACCCACGACGGGGTGCTGAACAAGGACACCAAGGACACCCCGCGCTCGGCCGTCGGCCACAACTTCGACCGCGCCTACGACCTCGCCGTCAAGGACATCACCCGCCAGTGGAACAACTTCAAGGACGAGCTCCAGCGCAGGTACCCCAACAACGGCCGGGCGCAGGCGATGATCTGCGCCATCACCCATGACCACCCGGACAAGACCTGCTGAGCGGAACGGAACGGAGACGTCATGCGAAGGTTCCTGACCAGGCTGTTCGTCACGGCGGCCGCCGCCGCCCTGACCGTGGTGCTGCCCGGTGCGGGCGCGGCGGCACCGGCCCGCACCGGGCCCACCTCGGACGCGGTCGCGGCGGTCAACCACACGGTGACGTTCGTGAACCACTCGTCGCAGCGGCTGTGGATCGGAAGCGGCGTCAACGCCGACGGGTCGAAGCAGTTCACCCGGCTGCCGGTCCTGGCTCCCGGGCAGTCGGCGACGGTGACGATCCCCGAGACCACCGCCCCGTTCCACTGGCGGGGGAAGTTCTTCGCCCGGCAGGACTGCGGCGGGGCCTCCGGCAACGGCTTCCACTGCCGGGTGGGCGACTGCGGCCCGTTCGCCGACCACTGCACGACGGGCGAACAGCCCGCCAGCCTCGCCGAGTTCAACTTCGACGCCAAGGACGGCGCCGCCCCCTGGTACGACGTGAGCTACGTGAACGCGTTCTCGCTGCCGGTCACGATCACCCCGGTGAACGCCTCGATCCCGGCGGGCGGGGGCTGCGACACCCGGGGCTGCGCGAAGGACCTGCTGCCCTCCTGCCCGCCCGCCGACCTGACGCGCGGGCCGGACGGCAAGCCGCTGCTGTGCACCAACCCCAGCCGCGACACCCAGAGCGACTACAGCCGCGCGCTCAGCGCGAAGTGCCCCAAGGCCTACACCTGGTCCAAGCAGGACCAGGTGCCGGGCAACAAGGTGATGCAGCAGTGCAGCCGTTGCAGCGGCTTCACCGTCACCTTCGGGTCCCCCGCGTGAGGGCCCCGGCCGCGTGAGGGCCCCGGCCGGATGAGGGCCCCGGCCGGATGAGAGCCCCGGCATGACCGCCTGGTCGAAGGAGAGGAACGCCTTGCCACGTCGAACCCGTCTGTTCGCCGTCCTGCTCGCCGTACTGACCTGCCTCACGGTCGGCACCACGGGCGACGCGTCCGCCGCCCCGGCGAAGAAGAAGGGCGTGAGCGCCTGGAACTTCACCGACGTCACCAAGGCCATGGCCGACGCCAGGGTGGGCTGGTTCTACACCTGGGCCTCGGACCGGCAGCAGATCAGGCCGCCGGCCGGCGTCGAGTTCGTCCCCATGATCTGGGGCGCGGGCTCGGTGACCGACGCGCAGCTCGCGACGGCCAGGAAGGAGGGCACGACCCTGCTCGGGTTCAACGAGCCCGACCTGCGGGGCCAGGCCTTCATGAGCGTCTCCCAGGCCCTCGACCTGTGGCCCCGGCTCCAGTCGACCGGGATGCGCCTGGGGGCGCCCGCGGTGGCGGGCGGCGGCGACGTCGCGGGCGGCTGGCTCGACCAGTTCATGAAGGGCGCCGCCGCCCGCCACCACAAGGTCGACTTCATCCCCCTGCACTGGTACGGCTCGGACTTCCGCGCCGATGCCGCGACCGGTCAGCTGCGCAGCTACCTCCAGGCCGTCCACGACCGCTACAAGAAGCCGATCTGGCTCACCGAGTACGCCCTGATCGACTTCTCCGGCGGCACCCCGAGGTACCCGACGCCGGAGCAGCAGGCCGCGTTCGTCACGAAGTCGACCGCCATGCTCCAGGGGCTCCCCTTCGTCGAACGCTACGCGTGGTTCACCCTCTCCGCGGACCGCGGCGGCACCGGTCTCTACAACGGGGCGACGCCCAACCGGGTGGGCGCGGCCTACCGCGCGGCCGGCTGAGCGCACCGCCCGGCGCCCGTCAGCGGGTGCCGGGCGGGGTCGGGTGGCTCGCGCGGGTGAGGGCCTGCCGGCGCAGGCCGCGGAGTTGGTCGAGGAGGGGCTGGTCGGTGCCGATCACGGTCTTCTCGACGTCGGACTGGATCTGTTCCACGGTGGCGGCGAGGCGGGCCTGGTCCTGGCAGCGGGCCGAGGTCTTGGCGAGGGTGAGCTCGTCGCCGATGAGGGCGTGGGTCTTCGCCGGGTCGCCGCCGTCCTGTTTGACCCGCCGGTCGATCTCGGCCACCGGGTCCGCCAGGTGGGCGGCGCTCTGGTGGGCGGAGGACATGCAGTCGCGCCAGCGGCCCTCGGCGGCGGTGTAGCGGCCGTCCGCCTGGACCCCGCCGACGACCTTGTTGCCGAGCACCTGGAAGGTGTTGAACAGCCGGAAGTAGTCGGGGCCGTAGAGGGTGTCGCCGGCCTGGGTGAGGCAGGAGTCGCTGTTGTAGTAGAACTGCTGGTGGTCGGGCAGGTCGACGGTGACCCGGTGCGCGTCCGTCCCCAGGAGGGCGGCCTTCCACGCCTGGTCGGCGTCGTGGTCCTGGTTGGGGTCGGCGGCCTGCTTGAGGTTCAGCGCCGTGCTGATCACGCCGAAGCCGTCGTCGGCGGCCTGGTCGCCGTCGAGCAGCCCGTACGGGTTGGCGTCGACGCGGTGGTCGCCGGTGGCGAGGGCCTGGGAGCGGTAGGCGAAGCCGCGCTCCCGCATGCATCCGGTGACGAGGGCTTCTTCGGCGTCGTGCAGGGCGGCGCGCTGCTGCTCGTCGTAGTGGGTGACGCCGCCGAAGGGGCGCGGCAGGGCCCCGGGCGGGGTGGTGCCGCCGGACGAGGAGCATCCGGCGGCACCGATGCCCAGGAGGACCGCCGCGAGGGCGAGGGTGGTCCTGGTCTTCATCACTGGATCAGACCGTGCACCAGCGGTTGGAGTAGATCGTGGGCAGGTTGTCCCCGATCAGGGTCCAGCCCTGGCCGCGGTAGAGGATCCAGCCCTGACCCTGGGCGTTCTTGTCGGCGTAGACGACGACGTTGCAGCTGTTGCCGTTGTTGAACGCCGAACCGCCCTGGCTGTGGGCGTAGTTGGTGTACTGGCTGAGGTCGTCGTTGTCCTGGTAGACGGTCTGGACGCCGCCGCCGTAGTTGGCGTTCCAGTACACGCAGAGGCCGCCCGCGTTGCAGCCGGACGGCGCGGCCTGGGCGGCGGGGGCGGTGCCGACCAGGGTGAAGAGGGCGGCGCCGGCGACGGCGGTCGCGGCGGCTGCCTTGGCGATGCGCGACGTGATGGTCACGGAGGTGTCCCTTCCAAGGGGTGGGGTGAGCGCTGGCTCGGATTCGTACGCTGGTGCCGACGGCCGGTGGCTTGCTCGCTTGCTTGCCTGCTTGCCTGCCTGCTTGCTTGCTTGCTTGCGGCCGCGTTCCGGGGAAGAGCCTCTCCGGAACGTGATCACGCCGCTATCCGCTTTCGTGGCGGCGGGATTTCACGTCTTGTGGATAGCGCGGAGCGGGGCGGAGGGCTTGGGTCGCCGGGTCGCCGGGTCGCTGGGTTGCTCGGCGGCTTCAGGTCGCTCGGCGGCTCGGGCGCAGCGTCCGGGACGGCGGCTGTCCGAAGGAGCCGCGGTAGGCCGCGCTGAAACGGCCGAGGTGGGTGAAGCCCCAGCGGTAGGCCACGTCGGTCACCGTTCCCTGCGCCCGGCCGTCGGCGATGGCGAGGAGGTCGCGGTGGGCGTGGTCGAGCCGCAGTTGGCGCAGGTATGCCAGGGGCGTGGTGTTCAGGTGCGTGCGGAAGCCCTGCCTCAGGCTCGGCAGGCTGGTTCGCGCGGCGCGGGCGATGTCCGCCACCGAGACGGCCTCGTGCACGTGTTCCTCGCAGTACGCCTTGGCCCGGCGTACGGCCGGTGGCAGGGCGGTGGGGTGACTAGATGAGTGAGTCCGATTGCTGTGCTGGCCGCGACCATGACGAAGGGTGCCCGTTGGTTGGTTTGTGAAGACGAACCTGGACACCCTTCTGAC
>NZ_JBHWIV010000036.1:0-1258 GCF_042731675.1 Kitasatospora sp. NPDC059827
GTGGTTTCTTCTTTCTAACACCGGGTCCCCACGTTACCGCCCCCGGGCGGGGCGCTTGACGCTGGCCCGGATTGCACACGGCCGGGCACGCCATTGGGCGCCCCGGCCCCTCCGGACGTCCTGCCCGATCCGGTGCCCAGCCCCCTGCTCAGTCCTCGCGGCGCTTGCGCGAGGAGGACAGCAGCACCACCAGGCCGAGGCCGACCAGTGCGACCGGGACGATCCGCTCCTTGCGCGGCTGCCCCTTCTCGTCCAGGAACTGCGCCTTGACCTTCTCCACCAGGCCGTTCGCGGCCACGTACGCCCGGGCCGTCTTCTCCTCGACGGTGGCCATCGCCTTCGCCTTGACCTGCGCGGAGATGGTGCTCGGGTGGATCCGCACGGCCAGCTCGTCCAGGTTCGACGCCAGCCGGTCACGGGTGCGCTCGATGTCCGCCTCGATCTGCGCAGCCGTCCGCGCCGGCTTGTCCTGCGTGCTCGCGTCGCCCACTCGGGCCACCCCATTCACTTGCCGATGTAGTCCTGTCGTCCTCTGCGACCAACCCAGTTTGTCAGCTGCCACGCACGGGCGCGCGGCCCCACCCACCAACGGAGGTAAGTTTGCCGTGGTACGACCGTCCGTCCCAGCCTCCAGGAGAGTACGACCGTGACTGAGCGTCTCCAGCCCGGCGACACCGCACCCGCATTCAGCCTGTCCGACGCCGACGGCAACCAGGTCTCGCTCGCCGACCACCTGGGCCGCAAGGTCATCGTCTACTTCTACCCGAAGGCGCTCACCCCCGGCTGCACCAAGCAGGCCTGCGACTTCACCGACAACCTGGCGGTCCTCTCGGGCGCCGGCTACGACGTCATCGGCATCTCCCCGGACCAGCCGGAGAAGCTCGGCCAGTTCCGCGAGAAGGAGGACCTCAAGGTCACCCTGCTCTCCGACCCGGACAACAAGGTCCTGGAGGCCTACGCCGCCTACGGCGAGAAGCAGAACTACGGCCGCACCTACCAGGGCGTGATCCGCTCCACGATCGTCGTGGACGAGCAGGGCAAGGTCGAGCGCGCCCTCTACAACGTCAAGGCCACCGGGCACGTCGCCAAGCTGCTGCGCGACCTCAAGGTCGAGGCCTGAGCCTCCCGCACGAGAACGAAGCGGTGGGGGGCCCCCCCCCCCCCCGGGGGGGCCCCCCCCCCCCCCCCCCCCCCCGGGGTCTGGCCGCGAACGGGCCCCGCACCCCCGTTCGCCCCGGGGGCAACCGCCCCCCCGGAG